>JANYGW010000098.1 GCA_025359245.1 Massilia sp. | reverse complement strand
AGTCGTTATTCTAAACATGTTGCAGGTTTGGTTTTTAAGTTGGCAAACCGAGGTTAACACTCGTAAACCAATGCCTGCAACCCTCTCTCAACTAGTCAACACAATTATCCCGGACAGCAGTGCGCGTGCGCGAGGACGACGTAGCTTATGGTGCGTGCAGCTCTTTAGCCAGCACCCAACTCGTCACCCAGCTCGCGCCCGCGCGCCGCCGCCGCCTTCATCGCCATGATGATTTTTTCCTTCACGCCGCTGTGCTCCATGCTGGTCAGGGCCGCGTAGGTCGTACCGCCCTTGGACGTGACCTTCTCGCGCAGCAGCGGCACCGGGTCGCTCGATTGCGCCGCCAGCTGCGCCGCGCCGACGAAGGTGGCCAGCGCCAGCTCCCTGCCCTGCGCTTCCGACAGCCCCATCTCGACCGCCGCCTGCTGCATCGCCTCGATAAAATAGAACACATACGCCGGACCGCTGCCCGACACCGCCGTCACCGGATCGATCTGCGCTTCATCGTCCAGCCACACGGTCGCGCCGACCGCTTTCATGATGGCGTCGGCCGCCGTTTTCTGGAGCGCGCTCACGCCGGCCATTGCCACCATGCCGGTGATGCCCAGCCCGATCAGCGCCGGGGTATTGGGCATGGTGCGCACGATGGCGCCGTAACCGCCCAGCCAGCGCGCCAGGTCGGCTCCGCGGATGCCGGCCGCGATCGACAGGATCAAGGGCTGCGACGCGCCCAGGTGCGGCAGCAGCGCCGCCGCCACGTCGCGCATCTGCTGCGGCTTGACCGCCAGCACGATCACATCGCTGGCCGCCAGCGCGGCATCGATCCCGCCGGCCGTGCTGACCCCGTATGCGGCCGCAAGGCGCGCCAGCGCGTCGGCGTTCGGATCAACCACGTGGATATGTTCGCCCGCCGTCAGCTTGCCCGCCAGTCCCGCGATCAGGGCCGACGCCATGTTCCCGCCGCCGATAAATGCAATCTTCATGTCGTCCTTTTATTGTGGTTGATAGGTGCGTGCGCCGAAAATGGCCGTGCCGATGCGTACGATGGTGGCGCCTTCGGCGATCGCCGCGTTCATGTCGGCCGACATGCCCATCGACAGCGTATCGAGCGCGATGCCGTCGGCGCGCAGCGCCTGGTACAGCGCGCGCAGGCGCGCAAACGCGGCACGCTGGCGCGCGGCGTCCGGCTCCGGTTCCGGGATCGCCATCAGGCCGCGCAGGCGCAAGCGTGGCAGCAGTGCCACACGGCGCGCCAATTCCGGCAAATCGGCCGGGCTGACGCCACTCTTGCTAGCTTCACCACTGATGTTGACTTGAATACAAATGTTCAGCGGCGCGCTGTCGGCCGGCCTTTGCTCGGACAAACGCTCGGCGATCTTCAGGCGCTCGACCGTGTGGACCCAGTCGAAACTGGCCGCGATCGGCCTTGTCTTGTTGCTCTGTATGGGCCCAATGAAATGCCACGCGATTTGGCGCTGCGGCAAAACGGCCGAAACCGCGGCGATTTTATCCAGCGCTTCCTGCAAATAATTCTCGCCGAACGCGGTTTGGCCCGCCGCGATCGCCTCGAGCACGGCGTCGGCCGGGAAGGTTTTCGAAACGGCCAGCAGCAGGACCTCGTCCCGGGCGCGGCCGCAGGCCTTGACGGCGGCATCGATACTCGCATCGACAGCTTGCAAGTTATAGGCGATTGTGGACATAATCATTTTCAGCGGGCAATTCAGGCAGGTCGATCAAAGCGAAATGCGCACACGGTCGGCATGCGCCCATTCACGGCACAGGGATTATAAATGGACATCTCCGAATTACTCGCATTCTCCGTCAAGAACAAAGCTTCCGACTTGCACCTGTCGTCCGGCCTGCCGCCGATGATCCGCGTGCACGGCGATGTGCGCCGGATTAACCTGCCGCCGCTCGAGCACAAGGATGTGCACGGCATGATCTATGACATCATGAATGACGGCCAGCGCAAGGCCTACGAAGAAGTGCTCGAGTGCGACTTCTCGTTCGCCATTCCCGGCCTGGCGCGCTTTCGCGTCAACGCCTTCAACCAGGAACGCGGTGCGGCCGCCGTGCTACGGACCATTCCGTCGAAGATCCTGAGCCTCGAGGACCTGAATGCGCCGAAGATTTTCGGCGACCTGGCGATGAAGCCGCGCGGCCTGGTGCTGGTCACCGGCCCGACCGGTTCGGGCAAGTCGACCACGCTGGCGGCGATGGTCAACCACCTCAACGAAAACGAGTATGGCCACATCCTGACCATCGAAGACCCGATCGAATTCGTGCACGACTCGAAGAAGTGCCTGATTAACCAGCGCGAAGTCGGCCCGCACACGCTGTCGTTCAACAACGCGCTGCGCTCCGCGCTGCGCGAAGACCCCGACTGCATCCTGGTGGGCGAGCTGCGCGACCTGGAAACGATCCGCCTGGCGCTGTCGGCCGCGGAAACGGGCCACCTGGTGTTCGGCACCTTGCACACCTCGTCCGCCGCCAAGACCATCGACCGTATCGTCGACGTGTTCCCGGCCGATGAAAAAGAGATGGTGCGCGCGATGCTGTCCGAGTCGCTGCAGGCGGTCGTCTCGCAAACGCTGTTGAAAACCAAGGACGGTAGCGGGCGCGTGGCGGCGCACGAAATCATGATCGGCACGCCCGCGATCCGCAACCTGATCCGCGAAGCGAAGATCGCCCAGATGTATTCGTCGATCCAGACCGGCAGCAATGTCGGCATGCAGACGCTGGACCAGAACCTGACCGACCTGGTGCGCCGCAACGTGATCTCCGCCGCCGCCGCACGCAGCGCGGCCAAGATCCCCGACAACTTCCCCGGTTAATTTAGGAATCAATAATGGAACGCGACCAGGCTTCAAAATTCATGTTCGACTTGCTGCGTCTGATGACCAGCAAGGGCGGCTCCGACCTGTTCATCACCGCAGGTTTTCCGCCCGCGATCAAGATCGACGGCAAAATGACGCCGGTCTCGAGCCAGGCTCTCACGGCGTCCCACACATCCGACCTTGCGCGTTCGATCATGAACGACAAGCAGACCGCGAACTTCGAGCTGACCAAGGAATCGAACTTCGCGATCAGCCCGGGCGACCTGGGGCGCTTTCGCGTTTCGGCCTTCGTGCAAATGAGCTGTGTCGGCATGGTGCTGCGCACGATCACCACCACCATTCCGAAACTGGCCGACCTGCGCCTGCCTGAAATCCTGTCCGACATCGTGATGACCAAGCGCGGCCTGGTGATCATGGTCGGCGCGACTGGTTCAGGCAAATCGACGACGCTGGCCGCCATGGTCGGCTACCGCAACGAAAACAGCTACGGCCACATCATCACGATCGAGGATCCGGTCGAATATGTGCACCCGCACCGCAATTGCGTGATCACGCAGCGCGAAGTGGGCGTCGACACCGAGTCGTTCGAGGCGGCGCTGAAAAACTCGCTGCGCCAGGCGCCCGACGTGATCCAGATCGGCGAGATCCGCGACCGCGAAACGATGGACCACGCGATCGCCTTCGCCGAAACCGGCCACCTGTGCCTGGCCACGCTGCACGCCAACAGCGCCAACCAGGCGCTCGACCGGATCATCAACTTCTTCCCCGAAGAGCGCCGCCAGCAGCTGCTGATGGACTTGTCGCTGAACCTGAAGGGCCTCGTTTCGCAGCGCCTGATTCCGATGAAGGATGCCAAGGGACGCTGCGTGGCGATCGAGATCATGCTCAATTCGCCGCTGATTTCGGACCTGATCTTCAAGGGCAATGTGCACGAGATCAAGGAGATCATGAAGAAGTCGCGCGAGCTGGGCATGCAGACCTTCGACCAGGCGCTGTTCGACCTGTACGAGGCCGACATGATCACCTACGAAGATGCGCTGCGCAACGCCGACTCGGTCAACGACCTGCGCCTGGCGATCAAACTCAAGGGCAAGGATGCGAAAAACCGCGACCTGTCCGCCGGCACCGAACATTTGGGGATAGTCTAATGAGCACATTCGATTTCAACGCAACCGACATCCGCGGCGCCGACGTCGACCTGGCCAAGTACAAGGGCAAGGTACTGCTGATCGTGAACACGGCCAGCAAGTGCGGCTTCACGCCGCAATACAAGGGACTCGAAACGGTCTACGAACAGTTCAAGGACAAGGGCGCGGTGGTGCTCGGTTTTCCGTGCAACCAGTTCAACAGCCAGGAACCGGAAGGCGAGGCCGAGATCGGCGCGTTTTGCGAGAAGAATTTCGGCGTGACGTTCCCGCTGTTTTCCAAGATCGACGTCAACGGCGGCGGCGCCCATCCGCTGTTCCAGCACCTGAAAAAGGCGGCGCCGGGATTGCTGGGCACCGAAGCGATCAAGTGGAACTTCACCAAGTTCCTGGTCAGGAAGGATGGCAGCGTCTACAAGCGCTACGCGCCGGCCACCAAGCCGGAAGAGCTGGTCGCCGATATCGAGAAGCTGCTGGCCGAATAAGGCCCTGACGCAAAGAATTTATTTTGCCTTCGCGCAAGAAATATTCTTTTCGCCAATAATCTTGAAATGACATTCACAAACCAAATAAGGCATATTCAACTTTATTCAAAGATATTAATTTTGTGAATGCTTAACATCAGAACTTGTAATTGGCGTTATATGTTTCAAATCTCCATAATGTGTCCATACCAAAACACATTAAGGGATCCATATGAACATCGCCAAAAACATGGAAGCAGTCTTCGTCGCCATCATCATCGTGGCCGGCATCGCCACTTTCGCCACGGCCAAGGTCGTCCCCGCGCCGACGCCAGCTGCGCAAGCCGCTTCCCAGGAAAAAATCGCCACCGTTGTCGTCAGCACCAAGCGTTTGACCGCCGCGCAGAAGGCCGCGCTCGATTCGTAATTGTTACACCAGTGCCTGGTCGAGCAGCTCGATCCAGTGCGCCACCGGTGTTTCCGTACCCGATTGCAGGTGATTGAGGCAGCCGATATTCGCCGACACGATCACCTCCGGGCCAGTGGCAAGCAGGTTCGCCAGCTTCCTGTCCCGCAGTTCCGTGGCCAGCACCGGCTGCAGCACCGAATACGTGCCCGCAGAACCGCAACACAAATGGCTGTCAGCGCATAGCGTCACATCGACGCCGGCAGCACGCAAAATCGCCTCCACCTTGCCCCGGATCTGCTGTCCGTGCTGCAGCGTGCATGGCGGATGCCAGACCACCTTCTTGGTCAGTTTCCCTCGCAACTTCGCTCCCAGTTCCAGTTCGAACTGCGGCACGATCTCGGACAGGTCGCGCGTCAGTGCCGAAATGCGCCTGGCCTTGTCGGCATAGGCGCTGTCGTGCGCGAGCAGGTGGCCGTATTCCTTGACTGTCACGCCGCAGCCCGACGCCGTCATGACGATCGCCTCGACCTGGTCCACCAGCGGCCACCAGGCGTCGATATTACGGCGCATGTCGTCCAGCCCCGCGTCCTGGTCATTGAGGTGGTAGCGCAGCGCGCCGCAGCAGCCGGCCTTGGGCGCGACCAGCAGCTGCACTCCGACCGCATCGAGCACGCGCGCCGTGGCGGCGTTGATGTTGGGCGCCATGGCCGGCTGCACGCAGCCGTCGAGCACCAGCATCTTGCGCGCATGCTCGCGCCGCGGCCAGCGGCCGGCGCGCGCGCTGGCGGGCAGCTTGTCCTGCATGGCGTGCGACAGCAATGGCCGCAACAGCTTGCCGGTCTTGTACAGCGGCGTAAAAATCCACTTGCGCGGCAGCGCCTCCTTGAGCAGCGCGCGCTTGATGCGCTCGCCCAACGGACGCTGCACGCGCTGCTCGACCACCTTGCGCCCGATGTCGGCCAGGCGCCCGTACTGGACGCCGGACGGACAGGTCGTTTCGCAGTTGCGGCAGGTCAGGCAGCGGTCCAGGTGCGTCTGTGTTTTGGTTGTGACCGGCGCGCCTTCGAGCACCTGCTTGATCAGGTAGATCCGTCCGCGCGGGCCATCGAGCTCGTCGCCGAGGATCTGGTAGGTCGGGCAGGTCGCGGTGCAAAAGCCGCAATGCACGCAGGCGCGCAGGATTGCTTCGGCCTCGTCGCCGTCGGTGGTGCCCTTGATGAAATCAGCCAGGTTGGTTTGCATATGCCTTAGTACATCCGTCCTGGATTGAACACGCCGGCAGGATCGAAAGCATCCTTCAGGCGCTGGTGAATTTTTCCGATGGCGGGCGCCAGCGGTTCGAATACGCCGACGTTCTTGTCGCCGCCGCGAAACAGCGTCGTGTGGCCGCCCGCGGCCTTGACCGAACGGCGGATGTTATGAGCCGAAACCGCGTCCGAGCCGGCCTTGAGCCAGCGCTGCGCCCCGCCCCACTCGATCAGCTGTTCGCCGCGCAGGATGATGGCGCTGGCCGCCGACGGTACCGACAGGCGCCAGATCGCATCGGCGCCGGCAAAGAAGGCATGCCGCTGCTCGCGCAGGGCGCGCCAGAATGCGGCGCCATCGTCGACGACCTCGCCGCCGAGCTGGCGTTCGGCCGCGTCGACCGCCGCCTGCGCGCCGGCCAGGCGCACGGTCAGCACGCCGTCGTGCCAGCAGCTGGCGGAGAGCGGCAGTGGTTGTCCGCCCCATTCATTGAGGCAGTCGAGCGCGCCGATCTCGCTCAAGTCGAAGCGCAGCGTGCTCTCGCGCACCGCGCGCGGCAATACCTTGACCGACATCTGCAGCATCAGGCCCAGCGTACCGAGCGAACCGGCCAGCATGCGCGACACGTCGTAGCCGGCCACGTTCTTCATTACCTGGCCGCCGAAAGTGAGCACCTCGCCCTTGCCGTCCATGAGAACCGCGCCGAGCAGGAAATCGCGCGCCGCGCCGCTGCTGGCGCGGCGCGGACCCGACAGGCCGCAGGCGATCGTCCCGCCGAAAGTGGCGCCGTCGCCGAAATGGGGCGGCTCGAACGCGAGCATCTGGTTGCGCTGCGCCAGCACCGCTTCGATCTCGGCCAGCGGCGTGCCGCAGCGCGCGGTGATCACCAGTTCGGTCGGCTCGTAATCGACGATGCCGTTGAAGGCGCGCGTGTCGAGGATATCGCCCTCGATGCGCTGGCCGTACCAGTCCTTGGTGCCGCCGCCGCGGATGCGCAGCGTGCGTTGCGCGGCGGCGGCGCCAAGCACCTGTTCGCGGAAGTGTTCGATCTCGTGCATGTCAGAAGCGGGGCAAGTGGGCAAACGGCAGCACGCCGCCGCTGACGCGCATCTTGCCGAATTCGGCGCAGCGGTTCAGGGTCGGAATCGCCTTGTCGGGGTTGAGCAGGAATGCGGGGTCGAACGCGCGTTTGACGGCAAAGAACATGTCCAGTTCGGCGCGCGAAAATTGAAGGCACATCGAGTTGATCTTCTCGATGCCCACGCCGTGTTCGCCGGTGATGGTGCCGCCGACCTCGATGCACAGCGCCAGGATCTCGGCTCCGAAGGCTTCGGCGCGCTCGAATTCGCCCGGCTGGTTGGCATCGAACAGGATCAGCGGATGCAGGTTGCCGTCGCCCGCGTGGAACACGTTGGCGCAGCGCAGGCCATGGGTTTCTTCCATGCGCGCGATCCCGGTCAGCACCCGCGCCAGGTGCTTGCGCGGGATGGTGCCGTCCATGCAGTAGTAGTCGGGCGAGATGCGGCCGGCCGCCGGAAAGGCGTTCTTGCGGCCAGACCAGAAACGCAGGCGCTCGGCTTCGTTCTGGGAAATCGTCATCGCGCTGGCGCCGGCGGCGGACAGCACCACAGACATGCGCTCGATCTCCTCGTCGACTTCGAGCTGGGTGCCGTCCGCCTCGCACAGCAGGATGGCGGCGGCGTCGGTGTCGTAGCCGGCCTTGACGAAGGGCTCGACCATGCGCGACGAAGTGCGGTCCATCATTTCGAGTCCGGCCGGGATGATGCCGGCTCCGATCACGCTGGCCACCGCATTGCCGCCGGTGACCACATCGTCGAACGACGCCATGATCACGCGCGCGCAGGCCGGCTTGGGAATCAGCCTGACCGTCACTTCGGTCACGATGCCGAGCATGCCTTCCGAGCCGATGAACACGGCCAGCAGGTCCAGGCCCGGCGCGTCGAGCGATTCGCCGCCCAGTTCAATGATGTCGCCGTCGATGGTGGCCACGCGCACCCGCATCACGTTGTGGATGGTCAGGCCATATTTGAGGCAATGCACGCCGCCCGAATTTTCGGCAACGTTGCCGCCGATGGTGCAGGCGATCTGCGACGATGGATCGGGCGCGTAGTACAGGCCGTACTGCGCGGCGGCGTCGGAAATGGCCAGGTTGCGCACGCCCGGCTGCACCACCGCAAGGCGCGCATACGGCTCCATGCGCACGATCCTGTTCAGGCGCGCGGTCGAAATCACCACGCCGTCGGCCAGCGGCATGGCGCCGCCCGACAGGCCGGTGCCGGCGCCGCGCGGCACGATGGGCACCTGCATGGCGCAGCAGGTATTGAGGATGGCCAGCACCTGCGCCTCGTCCTGCGGCAGGGTGACGATCATCGGCAACTGGCGGTAGGCGGCCAGGCCGTCGCATTCGTAGGGGCGGGTATCCTCGGCGTCGGACAGCACGCAGCCATCGGGCAAGATGGCGCGCAGCGCGTCAGCCACTTTGCGCTTGCGTTCGATATCGATGGGGAGGGAGACGGACATGTTCCGATTGTAAGCACTATCGGGCATTTTGTCGTATGCTCGCCCTATTCTTTTCTGCAACCAGGACACAACCATGGGTAAACGACTTTCGAAAATCGCCACGCGCACCGGCGACAATGGCAGCACCGGCCTGGGCGACGGCAGCCGCACCGAGAAAGACAGCGTGCGCATCCACACGCTGGGCGAGGTCGACGAGCTCAATTCCTTCGTCGGGCTGCTGCTGTGCGAAGACATGCCGGCCGAGCTGCGCGAAGAGCTGGTGACGATCCAGCACGACCTGTTCGACCTGGGCGGGGAACTGTGCATCCCGGGCTACCAGATGATCACCGAGGACCATGTCGGGCGACTCGACGACCTGCTCGAGAAATACAACTCGACCCTGCCCGCATTGGCCGAATTCATTTTGCCGGCCGGCTCGCGCGCGGCGTCGATTGCGCACCTGTGCCGCACCGTGTGCCGGCGCGCCGAACGCAGCATCGTCACCCTGGGCAGGACCGAGACCATCAACGACCATCCGCGCCAGTACGTGAACCGGCTGTCAGACCTGATGTTCGTGCTCTCGCGTGTTCTCAACCGCTACGCCGGCGCCAGCGACGTGCTGTGGCAACACGAGCGCAAGCGATGAAAACGCTGGCAGGCATAGGCCTGATGCTGGCCGCGAACCTGGCGTTTGCGGCGACACCTGCGACGACGCGCGCCGAAGTGACGCATTTGCTCGACGCGGTGGAGAAATCGCAGTGCAAATTCAATCGCAATGGCAGCTGGTACGACGCCAAGGAGGCGCGCGCGCATCTGGAAAAGAAGTTCACCTACCTCGACAAAAAAGATATGCTGACGACGACCGAAAGCTTCATCGAGCGCGGGGCGTCGACCAGCAGCATGAGCGGCAAGCCATACCAGATGCAGTGCTCCGGCGCCAAGCCGGTGGCCAGCGCCGCATGGCTGACCGAAGAATTGAGCCGCTACCGCAAAAAATAAGGTCCGCCCCCGTACGGCGTTCGTTCGCCGTCGGCGCCCGCGCACACGGGTGTCCGGAATATTTTTCTTGACACGCAGGACGCGGCAATCGGGAATTGGTCAGCTGCAGAAATCGTGAAATCGAGACTTGAATTACCAGACTCAACGTCGTCCTCTGCGAAAGCGGGGACCCATACTGAGCATGGTCCGCATGGGTCCCCGCTTTCGCGAGGACGACATTGGTTCTATTTTATGATCTGACCGATGACCGTGATTTCTACGCGACAAAATGCCCACCGGGCGCATCATGTCAACTCCATTATTCCGGATAGAAGTGCGCCCGCAGGGACAACGCTGGTCAGTGCCTGCCCGATGTCGCCTTTTCCGGCCGGGTGGCGCGCCCGACCAGCAGATGGGCTATGAAGTTCGCGCTGGCGACCAGCCCGACTATCCAGTGGATGGCCGACCACACGGCCCGGTCGCTCTCGCCCGCCAGGTAATACAGGCCAAAGCCGGTCAGCACCAGCACCAGCAGCGTGACTATCATCATCCAGCCGCTTGCCCGGTTACGCTGCGCCTTCAGGGCGCGCCGTACATGGCCGTTCAACAGCGTACCCGCAAAGAACAGCACCAGCATGGCGGCCGCGCCATGGGTCTTGATCGCATACGGCTCGATCGGATTGACCGACTCCCCGAACTGGCCGGCGCTGCGCAGGAAGTAGCGCGCCACCAGCCAGGCGGCGCCGCTCGCAAAGCTGAGCAACAAGACGCCGAAGATCCAGCGCCGCTGCCAGCGTTCGACGCGCAGATTGGGATGGTGAAGTGGTTGCTTGGATCGATGCATGGCTCAGATTATAAACGCATGGGCCCCGAACGCGGCGAGCGCCGCATGGCGCGGGTCGCCGCTGGCGGCCACCACCTTGGTCAGCGCATCGGCCAGCGCGCAGCAAGGCGCCCGCACCGATACGCTGCCGATGCCGGTCAGCGCCCCGCCGTTGCGCCCGTCGAGCAGTGCGCTCACGGCCATGCCCTGGTGATCCCGGGCCGAAAAATACGTGCCCGACGTGGCCAGCGCCTCGTCGCGCAGCGTCACGGTAACGGCGGCCGGGCGCGCGCTGCGCGGATCGCGCACGCCGATGGCGAAATCCTGTTCGCCGAACACGCGCAAGTCGCCGCCGGCATTGACGCAGCCGCCGGCCACGCCGGCCGCGCGCAGCGCCGCCACCGCCAGGTCGACCGCATACCCCTTGGCGATGCCGCCCAGGTCTATCCATCCCGGCGCCAGCTTTTCGACCGTGCCGTCCGCCAGGCAGCGCAGCACCTCGGCGCCGTCATGGTTAGGCGCGAGTGCATGGGGCGCCGGCAGATAGCCCCAGGCCACCAGGCGCGGCGCGCAGGCGATGTCGAACATGCCGTCCGACAGGGCGCGCACTTGCTGCGCCATCTGCAGCACGGTCCAGGTATGGGCATGTACGGCCAGGCGGGTGCCGCTGTCGCAGCGGTTCAAGCGCATCACGTCGCTGGCGTCGTCGTGAAAACTCATTAGCCGGTGCACCAGCGCCACCTGCGCGAAGGCGCCGCCGATCGCGGCCTGCAGGTCGGCCTCGGGCAGCTCGCCCGTCGCGCTGACCTCGACCAGCGTGCCCAACCAGGGCTGGGCACGCCGCATCATTTTGCCAGGGCGACCTGGGCCAGCGCGGCGATGCGCCGCACGCCGTCGGTCACATGGGTGCAGGACAAGGTCGCCCCGCTGATGCCGGCGATTCCGGCGCCAAGCATGATGCCGGCCTGGGCGCGTTTGCCGACGAACTGGCGGCGCCAGGCCGGCAGGCGGATTTCGCCGCCGTGGCTTTCGCGGTAGGCCAGGATTTCGACCTGGCGTACGCTGGCGTCGAGGTTCAGTCCGACCGCATACGAGATCAGCTCGAATTTGCCGAGCACGTCATCGAGCACCATGAAGCCGAGCAGGGCGTCGCCCTTGTAGGCGCCGACGACGCGCCAGTGGACCGAGCGCGCCGGCAGGCCGGCCAGTGCTTCGACCTGCTGCATCTGGGGGACGGTCAGCGCCAGGTCCTGTTCGCGGAACCCGCTCGCTTCCGGGAACATGAGCTTTTGCGCCTGCTCCTGGTTCAGGTACTGGGTCGCGAAGGCGCTGCTGCAGGCCGTCGCCGCCGCCACCATCACGCTCAGTTGTACGTAACGCACGGCCGCGCCTTAGTAGGAAAAGCCGACACCGAGGTTAAAGCGGTCGCGCGTCTTGTCGACACCGAATTTCTGGTAATCGGCCTTCAGCACGACGCTTTCGCCCACCCGCAGGTTGGCGCCGACGGTGGTCACTTTTTCGGTCTCGCCAGGCTCGGCGCCCAGGCCTTGCGCGACCGGCGAATAGCTGCGGGCCGTGTTGAACTGCTCATAGCGCAAGAACGGGTTGAGCGCGTAGTCACCGGACTTGAGCAACTGGTAGGCAGCCTGTCCGTACCAGCCGGCGAAGCTGCGCGGCACCGGCGTGGCCAGGCCGACGAAGGTCGCGTTGAGCGCATCGACATTGCTGATCTGGCCGCGCGCATACAGCGCCGACAAATCCCACGCGCCCGGCGTATAGCGGCCGTGCAGGTCCCACATCGTGATGCGCGCGTCCTGGGCGGCGAAGCCTTCGGTCTTGTGGCCGGCCTTGCCGGTAAACAGCGAGCCGCCCAACAGCAGGCCCGGGACGCCGCGCCAGTTGAGCGCAGCGTGCACGCTCAGGTCGTGCGACTTGGCCATCTGGCCTTCCTGGTGGATGCTGCCCAGCGGCGACTCGCGCCCCTCCTCGGACGCCGCATCCCATTTGGCCAGGTCGAAGCCAGTGGTCAGGCCGGCATCCCAGCTCAGGCCATTGGCCAGGTCGCCCGACAGGCCCACGCCGATTTCGCGCCAGGTGGTGGGGATAATCGCCGTCTCGACGAAATTGCGCTCGACGCCGTAGTAGGCGGTCGGCTCGTGATTGGTGTTGAGCAGGCCGGCCGGAATCAGGAACAGGCCACCCTTGGCGCGCAGACCATTGCC
>JANYGW010000213.1 GCA_025359245.1 Massilia sp. | reverse complement strand
GGCCGCGCGCCGGACGCTGTGCGGCTGCTGGCCGTGTCCAAGACCTTCGGCCACGAGGCGGTGCTGGAGGCGATGCGCGCCGGCCAGCGCGCCTTCGGCGAAAACTATCTGCAGGAGGCGCTCGACAAGATCGCCGCCGTTGCTGCCGCCGTTCCCGGCACGCCGATCGAGTGGCATTTCATCGGCCCGATCCAGAGTAACAAGACGCGTCCCATCGCCGAGCATTTCGACTGGGTGCATACGGTGGAGCGCGAAAAGATCGCGCAGCGCCTGTCGGAGCAGCGTCCGGCCGGCATGGCGCCGCTCAATATTTGCCTGCAAGTGAACATCAGCGGCGAGGCCAGCAAAAGCGGCGTGGCGCCGGCCGAGCTGGCGGCCCTGGCGCACGCGGTGGCCAAGCTGCCCAACCTGACGCTGCGCGGCCTGATGGCGATCCCGGAGCCGGTGACGGAATACGAACAGCAGCGCGCCGCGTTCGCGCAACTGCGCGCGCTGTACGAGCGGCTGCGCGGAGAGGGACTGGAACTGGACACGCTGTCGATGGGCATGTCGGCCGACGTGCGCGCGGCGGTGGCCGAAGGCGCGACCATCGTGCGCGTCGGCAGCGCGATTTTTGGCGCGCGTGTAGCTTAAGGCCGGCGTGCCGGGTATCTTACCGACCCCACAGGCGTGGAGCTGGGGTCAGACTCCCCGCCTTGGCGCGGCGGGTCTGACCCCGGTTTCCGCCTCTGGGGGGGATATAAGCCGCTGGTATGCAAGTGTCCACCGCATCGTCACGATTATGAAAACGAGAGCCTCGCATGTATCCAACTGAATTGAAGATCGCTTTTATCGGCGGCGGCAACATGGCCACCGCGCTGATCGCCGGACTGGCCGGCAAGCTGACGGCCGGCGCCCACATCCACGTCGTCGACCCGAACGCGGCGGCGCTCGACCTGCTGCGCGCGCGCTACGGCGTGACGACGGCGTCGCAGGCCGACGGCGCGCTGTCGGCCTGCGACGTGATCGTGCTGGCCGTGAAGCCGCAGGCGATGCGCGAGGTGGCGGCCCAGCTGCTGCCCTTGCTGCCGCCGCCCGACGCCTCCGCCCAGCCCTTGATCGTGTCTATCGCGGCTGGCATCCGCGCCGCCGATCTGTCGCGCTGGCTGCGCGGCTACCGGGCCATCGTGCGCTGCATGCCGAACACGCCGGCGCTGATCGGCAAGGGCATCACCGGCATGGTTGCGGCCGACGGCGTGAGCGCGCCGCAGCGCGCGGCGGCCGACGCCATCATGTGCGCCGTCGGCGCCACAGTGTGGCTGGACGACGAGGCGAAGATCGATGCGGTGACGGCGGTGTCGGGCAGCGGTCCGGCCTATGTGTTTTATTTTATCGAGGCCATGCAGCAGGCCGCGACGGAGCTGGGTCTGAGCGCGCAGCAGGGCAGGGAGCTGGCGTTGGCCACCTTCGCCGGGGCCGCGCAACTGGCGCTGGAGGCGAGCGAGCCGGTAGGCGTGCTGCGCGAGCGCGTCACGTCCAAGGGCGGCACCACGCATGCGGCGCTGACCAGCATGGCGCAGGCCGGCGTACGGGAAGCGATCGTCGATGCCGTGAAGGCGGCGGCGCGGCGCGGCCAGACGCTGGGCGATGAATTTGGCAGTGTGGACTAACGGGAGATGACGATGGAGCGCAGGACTTTTATATTGACGACGGTGGCCGGCGCGGCCGCCATGACCCTGGGCGCCTACGCGCGCGCCGAGGAATTGACGCCGCTGAAGGAGGACGATCCGCAGGCCGTGGAATTCGGCTACAAGGACGACACCGCGCGCGTCGACAATCAGCGCTTCCCCGAGCACAAGCCGGACCAGAAGTGCGCCAAATGCCAGATCTACGCCGATGGCCCGAACGACACCGGCGGCTGCCCCGTCTTCGCCGGCAAGTCGGTCCGCGCCGGCGGCTGGTGCAGCGCCTTCAACTGATGCGATAAAACGGGCCGCCGCTGCGCGCAGGCAGCGGCGGCCCGTCGGAATAATCCATCGATATCAGTCCATCGATATCGCGGCGCGCCTTATTCCATATGGCTCGCCTGGTCGCGCGCCTATTTGCGCGCGACCAGCAGGCCGACGATGACGCCCACCGCCGCGCCCAGTCCCACCGCCTGCCAGGGATGATCCTTGACGTAGACGTGGGCCTGCTGGGCCGCGATTTTTGTCCGCGCCAGCAGGCTGTCTTCCAGCTTCAGCAAATCGGTTTTGGCCGTGCGCAGCGTGTTCTCGAACTGCGCCCTGGCGGCGTCGATGCCG
>JANYGW010000188.1 GCA_025359245.1 Massilia sp. | reverse complement strand
AGCCTGGATCCCCGCGTGCGCGAGGACGACGCACATTTGTGGCCGTCATGTCGTTGCCTCTCGAATCCTTTATGTTGCCCCACATCATCATTTTGATGAATATCCGTCATTGGCGCCACCACGGCATTATTCGCATTTCATATGATAGGCATCACAAATCAAAATTTTCTTTATACCTGAGCCTGTTTTATACTGCACTGCATCAACACACATTGCATCCGAGGACATCATGAGCACCGCCACCTTCCACTCCACGCACACCCTGCGCCACTACTTCGCCGACTTCATCAACGCAGCGCGCAGCTTCGCGTCCGCCTTGTTCGCAGCGCAGGAACGCCAGTTCGTCGCGCAGGAAGTGTCGGCCAAGGCGCCGGCGTCGGAGCGTGCGCGCGCCCGTACCCACATGAAACTGATCCGCATGGCAAATGACTACCAGGACATGCAGCCGAGCCTGGCCGCCGAATTGCGCCAGCTCGCGTCGCGGGGTTGATCATGGAATTCATCGAATACATTCCCGGCGGCCTGGCCGCGGCATGGATGGTGTTCCGCATGTTCATCCTGTTGCGCGACGGCCCGGTACCGGAAAACGCCTAAGCCGTATCCGCAGCAAACACACCGGCGCACAGCCGCCGGTGCAGCGTATTTACCCCCTCGCCATTCCCCCTTTTTTATCGCGTCAGGCGCGTCCACAGTGGCGCGCCTGCGCTAGAATGCCTTCTGGATTTTTCTGGCCCCGGCTCCGATTCCCTTCTCGATTCATTCTGACGATGCGCTCACTTGCACTGCCTCTCCTTGCCGCCCTGTGGGTACTTCCCGCCGCGGCCGTCACACCTATCAGCCTGGACCAGGCGATGGCCCACCCCGACTGGATCGGCACCCCGGCGGAGACCGCCTGGTGGAGCTGGGACGGCAAGCAGGTGTTCTACAAACAGAAACGCACGGCATCGCAATTGCGCGATACCTTCCAGGCCATACCCGGCAAGCCGCGCCTGATCGGCGACGCCGAATTGGCCAACCTCGACAGCGACAAGGTCGTCTACAACCGCGAGCGCAGCCGCAGCATCCTGCTGCGCAATGGCGACCTGTTCGAACGCGACCTCAAGACCGGCGCGCTGACCCAGATCACGCGCGGCAGCAACGGCCTGGCCGCACCGCAGTATTCGGCAGACGGCCACAGCGTGCAGTTCCGCGTCGGCCACGAATGGCTCGACTGGAACCGCGCCGACCATCTGATCTCGCCGCTGGCGGCGCTGCGCGCCAGCAAAGATCCGGCCGCCGCCCCCGATGACGACGCCGTGCGCGACATGCAGTTGCGCCTGATCTCGACCCTCAAGCGCCAGAAGGACGACCGCGACGCCAGCCGCGACCGCGCCGAAGAATTGCGCCGCGCCGACAGCACGCGCGCGCCGGCGCCGATCTACCTGGGCGACAAGGTCGTCATCGACGCCAGCGCGCTGTCGCCGGACGGCCGCTACGTGCTGGTGGTGACCACGCTCAAGGGCGCCGAAAAGGGCCGCATCGGCAAGCTGCCGCGCTACGTCACCGAATCGGGCTACGAAGAATTCGACGACCAGCGTTCGCGCGTGGGCCGCAACATGCCGAGCGAGCACAGCGTCAAGCTGATCGAGCTGGCCACGCGCAAGGTGCGCGAGCTGTCGTTCGGCTCCCTGCCCGGCATCGCCGCCGATCCGCTGGCCGCGCTGCGAGTGGCGCAAAAGCTGCCGGCCCTGAAAGGCAACCGCGCGCTGCGCGTCGACGACGACGGCGAAGCGATCCGCTGGAGCAGCAACGGCGCCCAGGCGGCCGTGCTGCTGCGCGCGATCGACAACAAGGACAGCTGGATCGCCACGGTCGACCTGAAGGACGCCACGCTCAAGCCGGTGCACCGCATGAGCGATACGGCCTGGGTCAACTCGGACAACAACGATTTCGGCTGGCTGCCCGACAACGGCACGCTCTGGTTCCAGTCCGAGGAAAGCGGCTACGCGCACCTGTACACGCTGGGCGCGGACGGCACCGCGCGCGCGCTCACGCAGGGCAAGTGGGAAGCGACCCGCATCCAGTGGACGGCCGACGGCGCCACCGCTTTCATGCTGTGCAATCCGGACAACCCCGGCACCTACGAGGTATGCGCGGTCACGGCCAGGGATGCCAAGCTGCGCAAGGTGACCGCGCTTGAAGGCGTCGAACAGTTCACGCTCTCGCCCGACCAGCGCAAGCTGCTGGTGCACTACTCGACCAGCTACATGCCGACCCAGCTGGCGACCGTGGCAAGCGGCGGCGGCGCGGCGCTCCTGCTGACCGACACCCGCAGCGCGGACTTCAAGGCGCGCCAATGGATCGAGCCGCAGTATGTGGCGGTGCCATCGACCCACGGCGCCGGCCAGGTGTGGGGCAAGCTGTATCGCCCGGCGACTTTGGAACCGGGCAAAAAATATCCGATCGTGATGTTCGTGCACGGCGCCGGCTACCTGCAGAACGTCAGCAAGCGCTACCCGGTCTACTTCCGCGAGCAGATGTTCCACAACCTGCTGGTGGAAAAGGGCTACATCGTGCTGGACATGGACTATCGCGCATCGAAGGGCTATGGGCGCGACTGGCGCACCGCGATCTATCGCCAGATGGGCTACCCGGAACTGGAAGACTATGTCGACGGCGTCAACTGGATGGCGGCCAACCATCAGGGCGACCTGAAGAACGTCGGCGTGTACGGCGGCAGCTACGGCGGTTTCATGACCTTCATGGCGCTGATGCGCGCCCCGGAGATGTTCAAGTCGGGCGCCGCGCTGCGCCCGGTCAGCGACTGGACCACCTACAACCACGAATACACGGCCAACATCCTCAACACGCCGGAACTCGATCCGGAAGCCTACCGCAAATCGTCGCCGATCGAATACGCTGGCCAGTTGAAGGGCAACCTGCTGATCGCGCACGGCATGGTCGACGACAACGTGTTCTACCAGGATTCGGTGCGCATCGCGCAGCGCCTGATCGAGCTGAAAAAGGACAACTGGGAAATGGCCAGCTACCCGCTAGAACGGCATGCGTTCGTGCAGCCGGAGAGCTGGTACGACGAGTATCGCCGCATCTACCAGCTGTTCGAACGGACGCTGAAGTAAGCGTCTTTACATAAGTTCACAAGGCCGACACCGGCCGTTCATGATGTCTCGCTAAAGTAGCCGTTCCAACAACTCTACAAGCGAGACATCGATGAATTCCCCTTCTCCCCAACGCGCCGCCGGCCTCGTCCTGGCCGCCTGCGCCGTCATCTCGGTAATCGACGTTGCGCTCGACATCGGCGCCTCCGGCCATACCAAGGCCGAGATCCTGGCCAGCATGGTCGACCTGCGCGCGCGCCACCAGCTGGTCCACATGATTGCGATGGCGTGCCTGGCCGGGCTGGCCTTCGGATTTACGACGCTTGCGCAACAGGCAAACTTGCGCCGCGCGCCGGTGCTGGCCGGCCTGATCTGCTACCTTGTCGGCACGCTGGCGATGATGGGCGGAGTGCTGATCGACGGCTTCATCACGATCGACCTGGCGCTCAGCTATGTGAAGGGGACGCCCGAGGAAGTCGCCACGGGTTATCACCTGATTCAATTCGCATACGTGGTATTGCAGAACCTGGCCAACCTGTCGTGGGTGATGCAGGCCTGCGGCGTCTTGCTGGTGTCGAGCGCGCTGGTGACGGATGCGGGCCGCGCGCGCATGCTTGGCCTGGTCGGTTTGGCCGCCGGGGCGCTGCCGATCGTGGCAATCGCAGCGACCTATCCGAACATGAGCCAGACGCTGGTAGTTGGCATCCTGCTGGTCCAGGGCATCTGGAACCTGAGCGCGGCGGCGTTCCTGATTCGTGGTCCGGGAACCGCGCTGCGTCCTTCCGGAATGCAGACTGCGGCAGCTTAGCCATGTAACCACGCAGAATGCGCTGCATCCGTTCAGAGCAATAAGAAATCCAACGTCGTCCTCGCGCACGGGAAACGCATGCGCTTCCCCCATACTAAGGTAGCGTCAACTTGGCTCAAGCTCAGCATGCGGGAAATGCATGCATTTCCCGTTCGCGAGGACGACGTGGTCAGCCCAGGAAATCGAGCAGCGTCAGCGCCACCACCTTGGTCGCCTTGCGCAGGTCGTCGAGGGACAGTCTTTCGTCGGCCTTCTTCGCATTCGATTCGGGAACGGTGCGCGGACCGGCGCCGTACAGCACCGCCGGGATGCCGTGTTCGCCGTACAGGCGCGCGTCCGCATACAGCGGCGTGCCCTGCGCCGTGATCGGCTCGCCCATTACCTGCAAGGCGTTTTTCTGCAGGTTGGCGACCAGCTGGCTGGAGCCTGGCAAGGGACGCAGCGCGTGCGACAGCAGCAAGCGCCTGATCTCGAGCCGGATGCCGGGCAAGCCTTCCACCGCGTTCTCGATCAGCGCCCTCACCTGCGCCTCCACCGCCACCGGGTCTTCATCCGGAATCATGCGGCGGTCCATCTTCATGACCACTTTGCCAGGCACCACGTTGGTGTTGGTGCCGCCATCGATACGGCCCACCAGCATGGTCGGGGAATCGATGCCGGCCACTTTCGATTTGATCTTCTTCAGCTCCGGCAGTTCGTCGTAGATCGCGTTGAGGATCTTGGTCGCGGCCTGCAGCGCATCGTGGCCGGTCTCCGGCATCGCGCCGTGGCCCGACTTGCCGTGCACGGTAATTTCCAGCTGCAGGCAGGCGTTGTGCGCGGTGACGATGTTGTAGCTGAAACCGGCCGCGATCACGAAATCGGGCTTGGTCAGTTTCCGCTCCAGCAGCCAGCCCGGTCCCAGCAGGCCGCCGAATTCTTCGTCGTAGGTAAAGTGCAGTTCCAGCGCGCCCTTCAACGGCACGCCCAGCGCTTCGAGCGCGCGCACCGCGAAAATATAGGTCGAGAAATCACCCTTGGACACCGCGGTGGCGCGTCCGTACATGAAGCCGTCTTCGATCACGCCGCCATACGGTGGCCTGGTCCAGCCTTCCCCCGGCGGCACCACGTCGCCATGCGCGTTGAGCGCGATGGTCGGCCCGCCTGCCGCGTATGGACGGCGAATGATCAGGTTGGTGATGCTTTCCATGCCGTAGTCGTGCACCTCTTGCGCCGGCACTGCGTGCTTCTCGGCGCGCCAGCCGAACGCTTCGACCATATGCGCGACCGCGTCCGCATGCGGCGCATTATTACCGGGCGGCGTATCGGTCGGGATCTGCACCACTTGCTGCAGGAAGGCGACCTGTTCGTCGAAATGCGCGTCGATCCACGCGAGAAGTTTTTCTTGTGTTTGCATGATCATTCCTATTTGGCGCCGGCTTCGAACCAGGCAGCTACCTGGGCCCGTTCGGCGTCCGTCATTTGGGTCAAATTCGCCAGCGGCATGGCTTTCAGCTGCACCGACTGCTGGTAGATGCGGGCCGCATTCTGGCGGATCAGCGCGGCGTCATGCAGCATCACGCCGGCCGGCGCGCTGGCAAAGCCGGGCTGCGTCGGATGATCCGAATGACAGGCCACGCAGCGCTGCGCGATGATGCTCTGGACCTTGACGAATTGCGCCGCCGGGTCGGCCGCTGCGGCGCCGGCGACCGGCGCTTTCGGCGCCAGCGCAATCGCCAGTCCGACCAGCAGCGCCACGCCCGCTGCCGGATAGCGCCACTCGACGCGGCCCTTGTGGCGCAGGTTGAAGAAGTGGCGGATCAACACGCCGGCCGCCATGATCACCGCCAGCACTGCCCACGCATGCTCATGGCGGTAGGTCATCGCGTAGTGGTTGCTGATCATGATGAACAGCACCGGCAGCGTGAAATAGTTGTTATGCACGCTGCGCTGCTTCGCTTTCAGGCCGTGGATCGGATCGGGCTTCTGGCCCGCCATCATCGCCTCGACCATCTTGCGCTGTCCGGGAATGATCAGCATCAGCACGTTCGCCACCATCATCGTGCCGATCATCGCGCCCACGTGGATGTAGGCCGCGCGGCCGCTCAGGAATTTGTTGAGCACGAACGCACTGCCGACCAGGAACACGAACATCACCAGGCCGAACGCCAGGTCGTGCTGGCCCAGCTTCGAGCGGCACAGCAGGTCATAGAAAGTCCAACCGGCCACCAGCGCGCCGATGCCGATGCCGATCGCCTGCCACGAACTGAGGTCGGCCACCGACTTGTCGACCATCATGGCCTGCGCGTTGAAGTAGTAGACGATGGTGAGCAGCGCGAACCCGGACAGCCAGGTCGAATATGCCTCCCATTTGAACCAGTGCAGTTCCTTCGGCAGTTCGGCCGGCGCGACCAGGTATTTTTGCGGGTTGTAGAAGCCGCCGCCGTGCACCGCCCACAATTCGCCCGAGACGCCCTTGTCGGCCAGCGCCGAGCCGGGCGCCGGCGGGCGGATCGTGTTATCGAGCCAGACGAAATAGAACGAGGCGCCGATCCACGCGATGCCGGTGATCAGGTGCAGCCAGCGCACGATCAGGTTGAGCCATTCGAGGCCGTAGGGGACCAGATATCCAAACACTTCCATGGGTTTCCTTCATGCGATTACGGCGGCAATAGTGGCGCAATTTTAACCACGATAGCGTGATTCCTTTCCTGGAACATGAAAAATCGCGTATATTCGACATATTCAATTCCATATACGACAAGAATGGCCAGCCTGCCCCAGCACCTCGACCTGCACCTGATCCGCATCCTGTACCTGCTGCTGGTAGAAAAGAACGTGTCGCGGGTAGCGCTCAAGCTGAACCAGCCGCAGCCGTCGATCTCCGCTTCGCTGCGCAAGCTGCGCGAACTGACGGGCGATCCGCTGCTGGTGCGCGGCGCGCGCGGCATGGTGCCGACCCAGCACGGCGAGAGCCTGCTCAAGCCGGCCAAGCGCATCCTCGACGAAACCGAGAGCCTGTTCATCAAGAAGTCGCCGTTCGTGCCACAGGACGAGGCACGCACTTTCCACATCGCCGCGCCCGACTACCTGGACAGCCAGTTCCTGCCGAACGTGGTGGCGGCGCTGCGGCGCGGCTCGCCCAACAGCCGCGTGGTGATCCACAGCCTGGGGCCGGGGGTCGACTACATCCGCATGCTGTCGGACGGCGACATGGACCTGGTCATCGCCAACTGGGACGAGCCGCCCGCGCACCTGCACATTTCCAAGCTGTTCGAAGACCCGATCATCTGCACCATGCGCGCCGACAGCCCGTACGCCAAGCGCACCGCCAGCGACGCGATGACGATCGAGGACTATCTGAGCCTGCCGCACGTGGCGCCGTCGCAAATGCTGCCCGGTTACCACGGCGTCATCGATTCGTTTCTGGAGCGCCAGGGCATGCGCCGCACGGTGGCGGTGGAATCGGCCTACTTCGGCCTGATCCCGTACATGCTGACCCAGACCGACCTGGTGCTGACCACCGGGCGCCAGTTCATGCGTTTTTACGAGAAGACGCTGCCGCTCAAGAGCTTCACGGTGCCGGTCAAATTCCCGCCGATGCGCTTCTACCAGCTGTGGCACGAGCGCGTGCACCAGGCCCCCGAACACAAATGGCTGCGCGACCAGGTCAGCGCCGCCGCCAAAGCCTTGTAGTCCAGGGGGCAGACCCCGGTTGTGTTGGCGGCTGCGAATCGGGGTCAGACCCCCTAACGGAAACACCGGGGTCTGACCCCTTGCGTCCCGGGCCGTTTTACCGATAGCACCTATCAGGATTGCCATATGTGCAAATCGCCCGCAAGGGTTACTATCCCAGTTACGTAAGCTCGGATACCCACACCATGACCACACTCCCGGATTTGAACAGCTGCGCCGCAGCCGCCTTCATCGACACCCTGCGCGGCATCTACGAACACTCGCCATGGATCCCCGAGCGCGCCGCCGCGCAGCGCCCCTTCGCCAGCCTCGCCGCCCTGAAATTCGCGCTGCAAACGGTCGTCGCCAAGGCCAGCACCGACGAGCAGCTCGGCCTGATCCGGGCCCACCCCGAACTGGCCGGCAAGGCCGCCATCGCCGGCCAGCTGACCGAGGAGTCGACCCACGAGCAGGCCAAGTCCGGCCTGAACCTGTGCAGCGCCGCCGAATACGCGACCCTGCACCAGCTCAATGCCGACTACAACCTCAAATTCGGTTTCCCCTTCATCCTCGCGGTCAAGGGGCCAGACGGCCACGGCCTGACCCGCCAGGCCATCATCGACACCTTCACGCGCCGCCTCAAGAACCAGCGCGCCGACGAGATGGCCGAATGCCTGCGCCAGATCCACCGCATCGCCGAACTTCGCCTCAACGACCTGCTCAAGGTGCTGCCCGACTTCGGCCCCACCCTGATGCAGTGGTCCGAGACCATCGGCGCCTGGAGCGAAGCGGACGACGGCCTGACCTGCTCCTATATGACGGGCGTGCACCGCCGCACCGCCGAGCAGATCGCGGCCTGGATGCGCGACGCCGGCATGGACGTGACCATCGACGCGGTCGGCAACGTGGCCGGGCGCTACCTGTCCGAGCATCCCGGCGCCAAAACGCTGATGACCGGCTCGCACTACGACACGGTGCGCGACGGCGGCAAATACGACGGCCGACTCGGCATCCTGCTGCCGATCGCGATCGTGCGCCATCTGAACGAACACGGCGAGTCCCTGCCGTTCCATCTCGAAGTGGTCGCCTTCGCAGAAGAAGAAGGCGTACGCTTCAAGAGCACTTTCCTGGGCAGTAACGCCATCATCGGCCAGTTCGACCTGGGACTGCTGGACAAGACCGACGCCGACGGCGTGACGATGCGCGACGCGCTGCTCGATGCCGGCCACGACCCCGCCGCGATTGCCGCGATCGGCCGCGATCCGTCGGACCTGCTCGGCTTCGTCGAAGTCCATATCGAACAAGGCCCGGTCCTGCTGGAACACGGCCTGGCGGTCGGCGTGGTCACGGCCATCGCCGGCAGCTCGCGCTACCTGGTCGAACTGACCGGACTTGCCAGCCACGCGGGCACCACGCCGATGAACATGCGCAAGGATGCCGCCGCTGCCGCCGCCGAAATCGTCCTGATGGTTGAGCAGCGCTGCCGCGAGCGCGGGTCGCTGGTGGGCACGGTGGGCCAGCTGGAAGTGCCGAACGGCTCGGTCAATGTGACTCCCGGCCATTGCCGGCTGTCGCTCGACATCCGCGCCGCCGACGACGCGGTGAGGCTGGCGGCGGTCAAGGATATTCTCGACGCCATCGACGCCATCTGCGCGCGGCGCCAGGTCGAGCCGCGCATCGAACAAATCGTTTCGGCCGCGGCCGCGCCATGCGCGCCGTGGCTGATGGATCAACTGGGTGCGGCGGTGGAGCGCGCCGGCCTGCCGCGCTACGACCTGGCATCCGGCGCCGGCCACGATGCGATGGCCATGGCCAGGATCACCGACGTGGCCATGCTGTTCACCCGCTGCGGCAATGGCGGCATCAGCCACAATCGTCTTGAAACAATGACCGCCGACGATGCCGAACTGGCCGCCCAGGTCATGCTGGACTTCCTGCGCAATTTTTCCCGCGCTTAGCCGTGGATGTGGACCGACCATGCCAGCGCTGCGGCCCATATCGGAAGCAGCACCGTCGCGCGCTGCCAGCTGGCGCTTGAAAGCGACGTAGCATGCCAGCAGCGGAAATAGCACGCCGCATTCGATCAGCAGGTTGCGCCAAAAGTAGAAGTTACCCACATCGAGCCGACCGGCGCTGGGAAGCAGTCCCACTGGCGATTGCAGCTCGGGCAGCGCCAGCGGCCAGAAAACGCATACGGGATGAACGCCAACCAGCAGGTCCAGAAGCATATGCGAGCAGCTGGCCAATAGCAGCATTCCGAACGGCGGCCTGTTTTCCGGTGCGGCGCGCCACTTCAGCAGCGCCCAGGCCGAACCAGCACTGGCAAGCGCGAATGCCAGCGAATGCGTAAAACGCGGCTGAACATCGACCTTGAAGAACCAGAGCGCGAGATAGTCGAAGTCCGGCAGCACCGCGAGCAGAACCAGCAGCGCAAACACCGGCATGCCCTTCCTGCGCATGGGCGCGTGACCGAGAAAAACTGCGGCGCCGACGGAGGCGTGACCGATTATCGACGACATGCGATCCTTTTCGACGTGTGCATCCTGTTCAACATAAACAGGTCCCGTGCTGATTGCCAGGTGGTAATGTGGTAATCTTTATCGCATAAATACCATTTTTTTGACGTGATCGCATGGCTACAGAATACACGCTTGACTTGACCGACTTCCCACACGCCGCATCCACCGTGCTGGCCGTGACCAACAGCGGCACCGGCGTATGGGATCGCGACATCGTTTCCGGGCGCATCAGCTATTCGGTCGAATGGAAGGCGATCCTCGGCTTTGACGCGCATGAAATCGGCGACTGCATCGAAGAAAGCTACACGCGCGTCCATCCAGACGACCTGACGCGGGTCCAGGCCACTATCGCCGCCCACTTCGAAGACCGCACGCCCGCCTACGCCATCGAGCACCGGCTGCGCTGCAAGGACGGCAGCTACAAATGGGTGCTAAGCCGCGGCAAGGTGATCAGCCGCGACGCCGATGGCAAGCCGCTGCGCATGACCGGCGTGACCACCGACATTTCCGGCACGGTGGCCTTGTCCGAAAAACTGCGCCAGAGCGCCGAACTGCTGACCGCCCTGACCAATGAGGTGCCGGGCCTGGTCTACCAGTACCGCCAGGACGCCGATGGGAGCGCCCGCTTCACGTATGCCAGCGCCGGCATCGACAATATTTTCGGCATCTCGCCGGCCGACGCGGCGCACGATGCCGCGCTTGCAGAGGCGTTGATCCATCCCGACGACATCGATGCCTATCGCGGCTCGCTCGCCATTTCCGCCGCCACGCTGGGACGCTGGCATCTCGAATTTCGCGTACTGCTGCCGGGAGGACTGGGCGAGCGCTGGCGCGAGGGCGAAGCCCGGCCGCGCCGCCTTGCCGACGGCAGCACGGTCTGGCACGGTTTCATTTCCGATATCACGGCCCACAAGCAGCTGGAACATCGATTGCACGACGCCGCCGCCACCGATTTCCTGACCGGGCTGCCCAACCGCCGCCAGATCATGACGCGCATGGAGCAGGAGCTTGGCCGTATCCAGCGCGACCCGGCCGCCCTGACTGCGGTGATGATGTTCGATCTCGATTTTTTCAAGACGATCAACGACCGTCACGGGCATGCTATGGGCGATGAAGTGCTCAAGCATTTTTCGGCGATCTTGCAGCTTGAGGTGCGCAAGGTCGATTCGGTGGGCCGGATCGGCGGCGAGGAGTTCGCCATCATCCTCTCGGGCGCTGACGTGGAGGATGCGGCCCGCTTCGCCGAGCGCGTGCGCGCCCGGCTGGCCGACAAGCCGCTCAAGTGCGGCCTGGCCAATATCGCGGTCACGGTCAGTATCGGCATTGCAGCCATGCTGGCCGACGACGAGAGCATCAATAGCTCCTTGTCGCGCGCCGACGCCGCACTGTACGAGGCCAAGCTGGCCGGCCGCGACCGGGTGAAGATCGCAGCCTGAGTTCTACGAAGCGATCCGCGCCCGATCAAGCATCGCGTGCAGCAGCACGTTGCAGCCGGCTTCGAGGTGGTCTGATTTCGCATCCTCGATTTCATTGTGGCTGATGCCGTCCTTGCAGGGCACGAAGATCATGCCAGCTGGCGCCAGCCGTGCCGCGTAGATGGCATCGTGGCCGGCGCCCGACACCACGTCCATCGTCGTGTAGCCGAGCTTCTCGGTCGCCGCGCGCACGGCCCCCACGCAGTCCGGATGGAACGGGCATGGCGGATAATAGGACACCCGTTCGACGGTGATGCCAAGGCCGCTTTCGCTGCGGGTCTTGTCGATAAACGCCAGCATTTCTTCATGCATGATGTTGAGCAGCTCGTCGTTCACGTTGCGCAGGTCGATGCTGAATTTGACCTCGCCCGGAATCACGTTGCGGCTGTTCGGGAACACCTGGACCATGCCGACCGTTCCGCGGCCATACGGCGGATAGCGGTTCGCGATTTTCACCACTTCTTGCATGATGTAGGTCGAGACTTGCATCGCATCCTTGCGCAGGCCCATCGGCGTCGGGCCGGCGTGCGCTTCCATGCCGGTGACCACGCAGTCGTACCACGACAGCCCCATGACGGCTGGCACCACGCCGATCACCTTGTCGGCATCCTCCAGCACCGGGCCTTGCTCGATGTGGGTTTCGAAGTAGGCGCCGATCGGGTGCTGGCCCGGGACTTGATCGCCCATGTAGCCGATGCGCGCCAGTTCGTCGCGCACGGTCTTGCCTTCGGTGTCCTTGGCCGCGTAGGCGGTCTCCAGGCTGAAGGCGCCGCAGAACACGCCCGAGCCCATCATCACCGGAACAAAGCGCGAGCCTTCCTCGTTGGTCCAGAACGCGACTTCGAGCGGCGCTTCGGTTTCGATGTTCATGTCGTTCAGGGTGCGCACCACTTCGAGGCCGGCCAGTACGCCATAGTTGCCGTCGAATTTTCCGCCGGTCGGCTGGGTGTCGATATGGCTGCCGGTCATGACCGGGGCCAACGCCGGGTTGCGCCCCTCGCGGCGCATGAAGACGTTGCCGATCTGGTCGATGGTGATTGCCAGGCCGGCTTCCTTGGCCCAGCCGACGACCAGGTCGCGGCCTTGTTTGTCGAGGTCAGTCAGGGCCAGGCGCTTGACGCCGCCCTTTGGCGTGGCGCCGATCTTGGCCAGTTCCATCAGGGATGCCCATAGGCGATCGCCGTTAATCCGCAGCTCGTTCATTGTAGACTCCAAGTCTAGTTGCCGTCGTCCTCGCAAAAGCGGCGGTGCGACGCTTCGAGACCCATACTGAACATGGTCAGTATGGGTCCCCGCTTTCGCGAGGACGACGTTGGTTTAATTCTTCTCTGACCTACGCGTGCGTCTTGGTGAATGCCGGGCGGTCCACATGCTTGCCCGCCCCTTCCACAGCGCGCAACTCGCCGCGTTCGAACACCACTTTGCCGCCCGACAGCGTGTACGACGGAATCCCCTTCACGGTCCGTCCTTCGAACACATTGAAGCCGCCCTTGGCGAACTGCGTCTTGGCCGAAATGGTGCGCGTGCCTTCCGGATCCCACACCACAATGTCGGCATCCGCGCCGGCCGTCACAACGCCCTTGCGCGGATACATATTGAAAATCTGCGCTGCATTGGCCGACGTGACCTTGACGAATTCGGACGGCGTCAGCTTGCCGGTGTTGACACCCGCGTCCCACACCACCGACATGCGGTCTTCGACGCCGCCGCAACCATTCGGGATCTTCGTGAAATCATCCGCGCCCGCCGCTTTCTGCGCCGCGCAGAACGTGCAGTGATCGGTCGCCGTGGTGTGCAGGTTACCGCCCTGCAGCCCTTGCCACAGCGCGGCCTGGTGATGCTTGCCGCGAAATGGTGGGCTCATCACGTGGGCCCGTGCGAATTCAAGGTCGGCGCTGTTGTACACGCTGTCGTCGATGACCAGGTGGCCCGCCAGCGCTTCGCCATACACGCGCTGCCCCTTGGCGCGGGCGCGGGTGATCGCGTCCAGCGATTCGGCGCACGACACGTGCACGATGTAGACCGGCGTGCCCAGCACGTTGGCAATCGCGATGGCGCGGTTGGCCGCTTCAGCTTCGACTTCAGGTGGGCGCGACATCGGATGCGCGCTCGGCCCGGTCATGCCCCGTTTGATCAGGTCTTGCTGCAGCTGGAACACCAGCTCGCCGTTTTCGGCATGTACAGTCGGAATGGCGCCCAGCTCGAGCGCGCGCGTGAAGCTTTTCACCAGCGTCTCGTCGTCGGCCATGATCGCGTTTTTATACGCCATGAAGTGCTTGAAGCTGTTCACGCCGTGTTCGTGTACCAGCGTGCCCATCTCTTTATGAACCGAATCGTCCCACCACGTCACCGCCACGTGGAAGGTGTAGTCGCCCGCCGATTTGGCGGCCCAGCCGCGCCAGGTGTGGTACGCCTCGAGCAGCGACTGCTGCGGATTGGGAATCACGAAATCCATGATGGTGGTGGTGCCGCCGGCCAGCCCCGCGGCCGTGCCGGTGAAAAAATCGTCGGCGGTCACGGTGCCCATGAACGGCAGCTGCATGTGCGTGTGGGTGTCTATCCCGCCCGGCATCACGTACTGGCCGCTGGCGTCGATGACGGTGGCGCCAACCGGGATGTCGAGGTTGTCGCCGACGGCGACGATCTTGTCGCCGCTGACCAGCACATCGGCGCGGAATGCGCGGTCCGCGTTGACGACGGTGCCGCCGCGAATAATCGTAGTCATAAATTCTCCTCTGAGCAGGTCAGGTGCGTGCGGCCGCGCTCAGCGCCGGCGCCGTCCTGCCCTTCATGAATGCAGCGTAGACCAGCGCGGAAATCGCGATGCCGACGAACCATGCGTAGGTGTAGATAGTCTTGAAGAAGTCGCCCACGTCCGGAAACGCCGCCGGAAACGCGGCGTTCAGGAAGCCCGGGATATTCGGCAGCACGCCCGCAATGAAGGCAACGATGGCCGCGATATTCCAGCCGCTGCCATACGAATAGATGCCGTCATTACGATACAGCTGATCGACATCGAGGTCGGTTTTCCGTATCATATAATAGTCGATGATCAGGATGCCGGCGATCGGTCCAAGCAGCGCCGAATAGCCGATCAGCCAGGTGAAGATATAGCCCTGGGTCGACTCGAGTATCTTCCACGGCATCATGACCAGCGCGATGCCGGCCGTGATGTAGCCGCCCGTCCGGTACGACACATGTTCCGGCGCGAGCGACGAAAAATCGTAGGCCGGGCCGACCAGGTTGGCCGCCAGGTTGACGCTGACGGTATCGACCAGCAGCACGATCAGCGCGATCAGCACGGCGGCGCCGGTCATGCGGCTGGCCAGGTCGACCGGGTCCCAGATCGCCTTGCCGTACAAGACCACGGTGGCCGACGTGACGATCACGGCCAGCATCGCCAGCAGTCCCATAGGCACCGGCAGGCCGACCGACTGGCCGAGAATCTGGTCGCGCTGGGTCTTGGCGAAGCGGGTGAAGTCGGGAATGTTCAACGCCAGCGTGGCCCAGAAACCGACCATGGCCGTCAGCGATGGCCAGAAAGTAGCCCAGAACTGGCCGGCCTTCTTGCCGCCTTCGACGAACTGCGACGGCTGGTCGAGCAGCGGGCCGAAGCCGCCGGCCTTGTTGTAGACCCAGCCAAGCAGCACGAAGCAGATGACGATCTTGGCCGGCGCGGTCCAGGTTTCAAGCTTGCGGATCGCGTCCATGCCGTGCACGATGTACCAGAACTGAATGCCCCAGAACGCGAGGAAGCAGACCAGCTGCGCGCCGTTGATGCCAAGGCCGGCGATGTTTTCGCCGCCGATCGGATGGCCGAGCATCACGCCGAGAAGCGTGTAGATCATGCTGCCGCCGAACCAGGTCTGGATGCCGTACCAGCCGCAGGCGACGATGGCGCGCATCAGCGCCGGGATCCGGGCGCCAGTGGTGCCGAACGACGCGCGCGCCAGCACCGCATACGGAATGCCATACTTGGTGCCGGCGTGGCCGATCAACAGCATCGGTAGCAGCACGATCGCGTTCGCGAGGAACACCGTCATCACCGCCTGGTAGCCCGACATGCCGCCTTCGATCAGGCTGGCCGACAGGGTGTAGGCGGGAATGCACATGACCATGCCGACCCACAGCGCGGCGAAGTGATACCAGCGCCAGGTGCGTTGCGCGGCAGTGGTGGGGGCGAGATCTTCGTTCCAGAGCTGCAGGTCTTTACTCACAGGCGTGTCTCCAAAAAAGTTTTTGCCTAGCCTACCACTTCCGCGCGCGGGTTTCTCGGGTCTTGAGTCCAGTTCATGTATTTTTTTCCATTCGCTTGCGGCACCATGGTGATGCACGCATCAACCGGGCAGGTGATCTCGCACAGGTTGCAACCGACGCATTCGGACTTGATGACCTCATACGTGCGCACGCCGCTGACTGCATCGATCAATTGTGCGATCGACTGGTGCGACGTATCTTCGCAAGCCACATAGCACTTGCCGCACTTGATGCACTTGTCCTGGTCGATTTCGGCGATGACCTCGTAGTTCATGTCGAGGTATTTCCAGTCGGTGGTCTTGGCCACGGCCTTGCCCGAAAACTCGGCGATGCTCTTGTAGCCCTTCTCGTCCATCCAGCGTGACAAACCATCCTTCATCTCTTCGACAATACGGAAGCCATGCAGCATGGCCGCCGTGCACACCTGCACCGAGCCCGCGCCCAGGGCGATGAACTCGGCCGCATCGCGCCAGTTGCCGATGCCGCCGATGCCGGAGATCGGCAAGTCCTTGGTCTGCGGATCGCGTGCGATCTCGGCCACCATGTTCAGCGCGATCGGCTTGACGGCCGCGCCGCAATAGCCGCCGTGGGTGCTGGCGTCGCCGACGATCGGAAACGCGACCATGCGATCGAGGTCCAGGTGGGTGATCGAATTGATCGTGTTAATCAACGACACTGCATCGGCGCCGCCTTCGAGCGCCGCGCGCGCCGGAGCACGCACGTCGGTGATGTTCGGCGTCAGCTTGACGATCACCGGCAGCTTCGAGTGCTTCTTGCACCAGCTGGTAACCAGCTTGACGTACTCCGGAACCTGGCCCACGGCGGCGCCCATGCCGCGCTCCGGCATGCCATGCGGGCAGCCGAAATTGAGCTCGATGCCGTCGGCGCCGGTTGCTTCAACCTTGGGCAGGATCTCGGCCCACAGCGCCTCTTCGCAAGGCAGCATCAGCGACACGATCATGGCGCGGTCCGGCCAGTCTTTCTTGACCTGGGTGATTTCGATCAGATTGATTTCGAGGCTGCGGTCGGTAATCAGTTCGATGTTGTTGAAGCCGATGACTTCGCGGTTCTTGCCATACAGCGCCGAGTAGCGCGACGACACGTTGACCGCCGCCGGATCTTCACCCAGCGTTTTCCAGACCACGCCGCCCCACCCGGCTTCGAAGGCGCGCACCACGTTGTAGGCTTTGTCGGTCGGCGGCGCGGACGCCAGCCAGAATGGATTGGGCGACTTGATGCCGCAGAAATTGATGCTCAGGTCAGCCATTATGCAGCCTCCACTTGGGATTGGATGTCGTTGTGAATGGCCATCGCGGCCAGTTTTCCGTGCTGGACTGCCTGCACCGTCAGGTCCTGCCCCGGCGCCACGCAGTCGCCGCCGGCATAGATGCCTGGCAGCGCGGTGCGGAAGTATTCGTCGACATGGATCTTGTCGCCGCTACGGGTCAGGTGCGACGCCATCTCGTCCGAAATCCCGGATGGATCGAGGCTTTGGCCGATGGCCTTGAACACGGCGTCGGCCGCGATCTCGATGAAGGCGCCCGTGCCAATCAGCTTGCCCGCTTCCATGCGCGTCTCTTCGAAACGCATGCCGCGCACGCGGCCGGATTCGTCGAGCAGCACTTCGAGCGGCGCCGCCCAGGTCTTCATGCGCACCTGGTTTTCCTTGGCGATGTCCTGCTCGTGATGGGTTGCGGTCATCGACTCGAAGCCGCGGCGGTACACCAGCGTGACGTCTTCGGCGCCCATGCGCTTGATCTGTACCGCCATATCGATGGCCGTGTTGCCGGCGCCGATGACGATCGCGCGTTTCGGCACGCGCAGCTTGGACAGGTCGCTGGCCTGGCGCAGGTCGGCGATATAGTCAACCGCCGACATCAGGCCGGGCGCATTTTCGCCGGTCAGGCCGAGCTGGCGACTGGCGTTCAGGCCCAGGCCGAGGAACACGGCGTCGAATTGCGCGTGCAGGTCGCGCAGCTTCAGGTTGCCGCCCAGCGTCTGGCCATGGCGCACTTCGATGCCGCCGATATCGAGCAGGAAGTCGACTTCCTTCTGCGCGAAGTCGCCGGTCAGCTTGTACTTGGCGATGCCGTATTCATTCAGACCGCCCGATTTCTCGCGCGCCTCGAAGATGACGACGTCGTTGCCAAACATCGCCAGGCGGTGTGCGCACGACAGGCCGGCGGGGCCGGCGCCGACGATGGCGATCTTCTTTCCGGTCGACTCGGAGCGCTGGAACGGATGGGACTTGAAAGTGGAGTTGTCGAGCGCGTGGCGCTGCAGCAGGCCGATCTTGACCGGCTGTCCTTCTTCGTCATGATTGCGCACGCAGGCGTCCTCGCACAGGATTTCGGTCGGGCAGACGCGGGCGCAGCTGCCGCCCAAGATGTTCTGTTTCAGGATGCCGGCGGCGGCGCCGTTGATGTTCTTGTCGTGGATGTTCCGGATGAAGCTGGCCACGTCGATTTCGGACGGGCAGATGCGGGTGCATGGCGCGTCGTAGCAGTACAGGCAGCGCGCGCTTTCAATGGCGGCCTGGCGCGCGGTCAGCGCAGGAGCGAGGTCGGTGAAGTGCTCAGCCAGTTCGCTGTTCGAGCCGCTCGCCTGCGGCCAATGCATCAGAGATTCAATCATTTTCTGTCCCAGTATATTTTCTAGTTTTTACCACTACACGCCAGACCGTCGTCCTCGCGAAAGCGGGGACCCATGCTGAGCATATTCAGTATGGATCCCCGCATTCGCGAGGATGACGTGCCTGTAGTTTCTGTCCCTACCTTGGCGACTCTTATTTGTGTTGCGGGAACGCGAACTCCACGCCAGCGCTGGCCGTGTTCGGCCAGCGCTGCATCACCGCCTTGTGGCGTGTGTAAAAACGCACGCCTTCCGGTCCGTACGCGTGATGGTCGCCGAACAAACTCTTCTTCCAGCCGCCGAAGCTGTTGAACGCCATCGGCACCGGCAGCGGCACGTTCACGCCAACCATGCCAACCTGGATCTGGCGCACGAACTCGCGCGCCGTGCCGCCGTCGCGCGTGTAGATCGCCACGCCGTTGCCGTATTCATTGGCGTTGATCAGGTTGACGGCGGTCGCCACGTCCGGCGCGCGCACCACGCACAGCACCGGCCCGAAAATCTCTTCCTTGTAGATCGTCATGTCAGGCGTCACATGGTCGAACAGCGTTCCGCCCACGAAGAAGCCGTTGGCGCGGTCCGCGACCTTGCAATCGCGTCCGTCGACCACCAGCGTCGCGCCCTGCTCCACGCCTTCGCCGATCAACTTTTCGATGCGGTGCTTGGCAGCGGCCGTGATCACAGGTCCCATCTCGGATGCTTGCGCCATGCCGTCGCCGATCTTCAGCGCGGCCGTGCGCTTGCCCAGCGCGCCAATCAGCTTGTCGCCGGAATCGCCAACCGCAACGACCACCGAGATCGCCATGCAGCGCTCGCCGGCCGAACCGAAAGCGGCGCCGATCAGCGCGTCGACCGCCATGTCCATGTCGGCGTCGGGCATGACCACCATATGGTTCTTGGCGCCGCCCAGTGCCTGCACGCGCTTGCCGTTGGCGGTGCCGCGCGCGTAGATGTATTCGGCGATCGGGGTCGAGCCGACAAAGCTGATCGCTTGTACATCCTGATGGTCGAGCAGCGCATCGACGGTGACCTTGTCGCCCTGGATGACGTTGAACACGCCGTTCGGCAGGCCCGCTTCGGTCAGCAGCCTGGCATGCAGCAGCGAGGCTGACGGATCGCGTTCGGATGGTTTGAGGATGAAGGTGTTACCGCAGGCGATCGCCATCGGGAACATCCACATCGGCACCATCACCGGGAAGTTGAACGGGGTGATGCCGGCCACCACGCCGAGCGCCTGGCGCATCGACCAGGCATCGATCCCGCGCGAAATCTGGTCGGTGAATTCGCCCTTGAGCAGTTGCGGAATGCCGACTGCGAATTCGATCATCTCGATACCGCGCGCCACTTCGCCCTGCGCGTCCGAGAACGTCTTGCCGTGTTCGCGGGTGAGCATGGCGGCGAATTCGTCGGTGTGCTGCTGGCACAGTTGCAGGTACTTGAACAGCACCCGTGCGCGCGTCAGCGGCGGCGTGGCGGACCATGCCGGAAAAGCTGCCGCCGCTGCCGCAACAGCGGCATTGACGTCATCGGCAGTGCCCAGCGCAACGCGTGCGCAAGGCTCGCCAAGGGCGGGGTTGAACACGTCGGCGTAATGGCCGCTTGTAGTGTCCACTTTTGCGCCGTTGATGAAGTGGGTGATGGTATCGAGGTCACTCATGATGTTATTCCAGGTTCTTTAATACGGTGGCAAGCTTGCCAAACAATTCGTCGATGTGTTTTTTCTCGAGCACCAGCGGCGGCGACAAGGCGATGATGTCGCCGGTGGTGCGGATCAGCACACCGTCGGCGAAAGCCTGCTTGAAGGCGTAAGGCGCGCGCGCCCGGCTTGCCGTCGATCGGGGCCAACTCGATGCCGGCGATCAGGCCGATGGTGCGGATGTCGATCACGTGCGGCAGGCCCTTGAGCGAGTGCACCGCGTCGGCCCAGTAGTCCTGCATTGACGCGGCGTGTTCGAGGATGTTCTGTTCCTTGAACACGTCGAGCGTGGCCAGCGCGGCGGCGCAGGCGAGCGGGTGGCCAGAATAGGTATAGCCGTGGAACAGTTCGATGCCGGCCGGGCCATCCATGAAGGCGTCGTGGATATGCTTCTTGGTGAACACGGCGCCCATCGGTACGGCAGCGTTGGTCAAGCCCTTGGCGACGGTGACCATGTCCGGCTCGACGTCGAAATAATCGAAGGCGAACGGCGTGGTCAGGCGCCCGAAGCCGGTGATGACTTCATCGAAAATGAGCAGGATGCCGTGCTTGTCGCACAACGCGCGCAAGCGCTTCAGATAGCCTTTAGGCGGTATCAGCACGCCAGTGGAACCGGCCACCGGCTCGACGATCACGGCCGCGATGGTCGATACGTCGTGCAGCGCGATGATGCGTTCCAGGTCGTCGGCCAGGTGGGCGCCGTATTCAGGTTCGCCGCGCGTAAAGGCGTTCTTTTCCAGGTTGTGCGTGTGCGGCAGGTGGTCCACGCCAGGCAGCAGCGGGCCGAAGGTGCGGCGGTTGGTGCCGATGCCGCCCACCGAAATCCCGCCGAAGCCGACGCCGTGGTAGCCGCGCTCGCGCCCGATCAAACGGGTGCGCCCTGCTTCGCCGCGTGCACGGTGGTAGGCCAGCGCCATTTTCAGCGCGGTGTCGACCGCTTCCGAACCGGAGTTCGTGTAGAACACGTGGCCGAAACGGTGGCCGGTGTAATCCATCAGTTTTTCGGCCAGCTCGAAAGCGGCCGGGTGGCCCATCTGGAAGGTGGGCGCGAAATCCATCTGGCCGGCCATCTCGCGGATGGCGGCGGTGATCTTCGGCTGCGCGTGGCCGCAAGGCACGCACCACAGGCCGGCGGTGCCGTCCAGGATGGAATTGCCATCCACGTCCTTGTAGTACATCCCTTCGGCCGACACCAGCAGGCGCGGGTTGGCCTTGAAGTCGCGGTTATTGGTAAATGGCATCCAAAAAGAGGACATCGATTCAGGCTTGGATTCGTTCATGCGGACTCTCCAAAGTTTTTACGAGCAAAAAAATAATTTACCAGTTGGCAAAATGATGGTGCAATAATAGTCAGCCGGACAACTATGGCACATATACACAAATTGCAAAACCAGCCAACCGTATTGGTGGTGAAAACGGTACAGTTTTGCGCAACGCAGCAAAAGGGGCGGTGAATGGAGCAAACGGAGGCAGGCTGGCCGATCCTGGAGATCGACCGCAGCAAGCGAGGCAGCCTGGTCGATCAGATTGTGGCAGCGATCGCGGAGATGGTAAACCGGCGCGAACTGCGCGTGGGCACAAAAATGCCCTCGGTTCGACGTTTCGCAAAATGTAACGCGGTCAGCACCTTCACGGTGGTCGAGTCGTATGACCGGCTGCTGACACTGGGGCTGCTGTCGTCGCGCCGCGGATCCGGCTTTTTTGTCGCGCGCAGCGAAGCGGTGGCCGCGCCGCTGGCGCTGGCCCTGCACGCCACCCCGAGCGCGATCGACGCCCTGACGCCGGATTTGTATTCGGGCGTATCGGACGCGCTGCCGGTCGGCGCGGGCTGGCTGCCGCCCGAATGGTATGGCGAGACCACGATCCTGGATGCGGTGCGCCACGCGATGAAGATTCCGGCCAACCGCCTGCGCGGCTACGGCCATCCGCTCGGCTTTCCGACGCTGCGCCAGCACATGGCGGCCAACCTGGAAGATGAGTTATTCCACGTCGGGCCGGACCAGATCGTGCTGACCCACGGCGCGACCCACGCCTTCGACCTGATTCTGCGCACCCTGACCAAACCGGGCGACACCGTCTTCGTCGAAGATCCCGGCTACAGCAACCTGATCTCGCTGGTGCGCCACCACGGCTGCATTCCGGTCGGGATTCCGCGCGACGAAAGCGGCCTCGATTTCGCATTCCTCGCGCAGCACGCGGCGGCCAGCCAGCCCAAGCTCATGTTCGTCAACACGGTGCTGCAAAATCCGCTGGGCACCTCGCTCAGCCAGGCGCAGGCGCACCGGCTGCTGGGCGTGGCCGAACAGTTCGATTTCTGGATCGTGGAAGACGACATCTACCGCGAACTGGCGGCGCGCGGCGAAGCCTCGCTGGCGGCCATGGACGGTCTGCGCCGCGTGATCCGGGTCGGCAGTTTTTCGAAGACGCTGTCGCCGGTGCTGCGGGTCGGCTCGATCTGCGCGTCCAACTCGCTGGCGCCGGAGCTGTTGCGCGTGAAGATGCTGACCGGCCTGACCACGTCTGAAATCAACGAGCGCGCGGTGTACCACGCGGTGTCGGCGCGCCCTTACCGGCGCATGGTGGAAAAGCTGGTCGACACGCTCGCATCGGCGCGCGAACGCACCACCGAACGCCTCGCTGAAGCTGGCATGACGCCGCTGGCCAAGGCGCGCGGCGGCATGTTCGTCAGCGCCGGCTGGAACGTGGCGCCGAGCGCCGAATTCAACGGCAAGGTCATCGCCGACCGCGCGCTGGCGTCGGGCATCTTGCTGTCGCCCGGCGAATTCTTTTCACTGCAGTCCCCTTCCACGATCTGGTTCCGCTTCAATGCGGCGTATGCGGCTGACGCCCCGGCGCTGATCGAGTTCCTGCAATCGTTACGCTGAAAGAAGCCATGGCAATCACCAAGACCGCAAACGCGCTGCGCACCGCCACCACCAAACGGCGCGTGCTCAATCGCGACAAACTCGAAGCGGACATCATCGCCGAGGCCGTGCGCGTGTTCGCCGAATACGGCTACGAGGGCGCGTCGATCGCCACCGTGGCCGACAACGCCGGGCTGTCCAAGCAGAACCTGATGTACTACTTTCCGACCAAGCAGGCGCTGTACCAGCGGGTGCTGGACGGCGTATTGGATGAATGGCTGGCGCGGATGGACACGCTGGCCGATCCGGAGCAGGATCCGCGCGACGTGCTGCGCGCCTATGTGCAGGCCAAGCTGCGCTTTTCGCGCGAGCAGCCGTGGGCGTCGCGCGTGTACGCGATGGAGGTGATCAGCGGCGCGCAGCTGTACGGCGAGCAGATTCAAAAGCGCGTGGTGCCGCTGCTGCGCAAGGATATCGAGGTCTTCGAGCGCTGGATTGCGCAGGGCCGGATCGCCCCGATCAACGCGACCCATTTGCTGTTTGCGATCTGGGCGATGACGCAATCGTACGCGGATTTTTCGACGCAGATGGTGCTGGTGCTGAACCGCAAGCAGCTGTCGAAGAAGGACTTCGATGATGCGGAGCTGATGATCACGAATATGGTGCTGTCGGCGGTGGCGTTGCCGGGTGCAGCAGGCACAATTGCAGCATCGCTGCCTTGAGTCGTCGGGACAGGATTTGCTACACGCCTCCAATGTGGGTCTGATATCCGGCAGCTTCCACCCCATTCCGGACATTGACCAAATGAAGACACATTCGGTCGCCTGCCGGTCAATGGCTGCCATCGCCTGCAAGACTGCCCGCAGTAACCAGCACCTCACGCTCATAGCCGCCCAGGTGGCCGTAGTGCCCCTTCGGACTGAGATAGCCGACAATGTGCACGCGCGGTTGCACCAGCGTCGACCAGGTTGGCGTAAGCCCGATGGATTGCCATGCGGCCCCGCCGAAGGAATCCATCCACCAGCGTTCAGGATCGCCACCATCGGGTTGAAAAGCGCTTTTTTCGTAGCCGCGCGACCAGACGCCGTCCTGATTAATAACACGGTAGCCGTATCCGGCAAATATAGCATCGTGTTCCGAGGGATGATCACGCCACCAGGATTGACCATGCGTATAGGCATCGCGCATCAGGTCTGATTTTGTCTGGATGCCGCCAGATGGATGGATCAACCCTTGAAAGAACCATATTGCGTACTCGTCGCGTAAGGTATGTCCGACCGATAATTTCGGTGCTTCCGTCAGCGATTTCGCGTACGCATCGGCATCCTCTAGGACGACATCCGGAATGGGCGCTGCACCCGCTGTGGCAGTAAGGGTGCTGATGAAGATGAGCGTAAAGATGTGTTTGACCATATTGTTCCTCCCTGGCTCTGTTAATCGGCGCAAGCATGGCATCCTGCCACGCCAACAATTCGCACCTGCCTGGCATTACATTCAGAAACATCAAATTACCTCAGCTCTTCAGCAAAAAGAACCAAAAGCTAAGTTTTTCATGTTTGCTTGATTCATGAATGCGGGTGGTTATTGTCCTGGTCCGCACGGCTAATCCGCACGTTATCCGGTCTCGCAATCTGCGAGGTGACCTGAGTAAATTGCATCATTTCGCGAAACTGAAAATTATGGCCGGATGAGATCGGTACGAATGTCCGCTTCTGGCCAATCTCCGCCGATTTTACACGACGGTGGACGGCCACCTGAACTTCGGCCACTGAGCCTTTGTGCCCCATGCTTCATGACCGCCTTCTAACTTCGTTCTAGCGATCCGAATCAACGCAACGCTGAAGAATGAGTATGCCAACGAAAAGAAGAACAGACTGACATCATCGTTGAAAACACTCTTCGGCGAATACAGCGCTGGCATCAGCAGAGGATTTTTAGAAAGAGGAACGACGCGTCGATGAGGCGCCCAGCGCCTACAAGCCGATCGGTCCTGTCATCGCGTTAGCTCGAGGAAGGGTTGGTGACGCGGATCGCCAGGATGTCGCAGGTCCTGACCTTCAAGGTATGGCCTGCATTGCCAATCGCCGATGCTCAGGTTACAGTCCGCGCATGGAAATTATTTTTGAATTCATCTTTTCGGCCGGCGGCGAATTCCTGGTGCAAGTGTTGATGGAAGTGTTGGCAGAACTGGGCGTGCACAGCATGCGAGAAACATTTCGCCGGCCGCCCAATCGCTGGCTGGCGGCGATTGGCTATGCCTTGTTCGGCACTGTCGCCGGTGGCTTGAGCCTGCTGATCGTCCCGACCCTGTTCGTCCATGCGCGCGGATTGCAGCTGATGAACGTGGTACTGACCCCGCTCGCCGCAGGCCTGGCCATGGCCGCCATCGGCGCATGGCGCCGGCGCCGCGACCAGGATCTGATCCGACTGGACAAATTTGCATACGGATATTTGTTCGCGCTGGCGATGGCACTCGTGCGATTCAACTTCAGCGCCGCAAGTGCGTGACAGCCAATTCCGGCGCGCGTCGATTCGACGAAAATATCACCGGCGACGAAAGTAATTACTAGCCGCCACCGGGCTCCAGTCCAAGGTCTGCCGTTGTTATTTCAGCGCGCTGTTTGTCAGACAAAGGCAACGCCAAGGACTGCTCGCCGGTAATCACCACACCTGCCATCTGCGCGTCGGTAAAATCGCATTCCAAAAACGAGGAATGGCGTATGTCAGCGCCTGTCAAATCAGCCGCATTAAAGTTTACGCGAGTGAACAGCGAAGCCCGAAGGTCGCTGCGAATCAGCAATGCATCGGTGAAGTCCACATCGGTAAAATCATTCCAACACAGATGTGATTCCGTAAAATCCGTATTTCTGAACAGTGCATCGCGTATCTCCGAACGAGCAAAATAGGTACGCGGCAAAGTAAGATTGCTCAGGTCATCGCCTTCGCCAACAAAAGTACGAAAGAAGCTCACGCCAAGCGGTCCTTCGTCATCATGCCGCGGCAAATGATCTGGCAAGGTTGGAATCGATTCGGCGTCGATATAGTCCTGTTGTAGCCTGACGCATGAATCCCGATAGCTAAGTCTCGAAGTTGCCATGAAATCTCCCTAAGTCGCCCGGCACTGGGATGTCGGTAGTCGACGACGGGGCAGTCTACCGGTTGCAGCGGTCGACGTCCATGGACATCATGCAAGGCAGGGGCATATTCGAAGCGGGCGCTGGTGACGGCGCAGTTGAAACCCGGCCAGCGCGGGCGTCCACCACGGCAGGCCTGTCGCGAGCGGCGGCGAACTGCTATCCTTGTCGCATGCCCCAACTTAAACCGACCACCCTCACCACCGAACGCCTGACGCTGCGCTGGCTTACCGCCGACGACGCCGCAGCCCAGTTCGCCCTGTTCTCCGATCCGGAAGTGATGCGCTACTGGAGCAGCGCGCCGTGGACCGACCTGGCCCAGGCGCGCGCCGCCATCGAACAGGTGCTGGCCGAGTACCGCGACGGCACCAGCCTGCGCTTCGCCATCACGCTGCGCGATGGCGGCGCCATGATCGGCAATATCCGGCTGTACGATTTCTTCGACCAGAACCGCCGCTGCGACATCGGCTACGCGCTGGTCCAGGCGCACTGGGGCCAAGGCTACCTGGCCGAAGCGATGGCCGCCGTGCTCGACTACGGTTTCGCCGAGCTGAACCTGAACCGGGTCGAAGCCGACATCGACCCGCGCAACGCCGCCTCGCAAAAGCTGCTCGAACGCATGTCCTTCGAGCCCGAAGGCTATATGCGCGAGCGCTGGATCGTCAACGGCGAAGTCTGCGATACCGAGTTCTACGGCCTGCTGAAAAGCGACTGGGAAGCGCGTTAATTGGCAGGCGTACAACGGATTTTTCCGATCCCCACCGATTTGCGCCTTTTGTCCCGCTCCACAGCCGGTCAGCCCCCGAAATATGCACTTCATCGGACACCGGTAGATGGCCATGCTGGCGCTTGCTACAGTGACTCCATCGACCAACGTCTCATGGAGAAACAAAATGAACAACGCGACCTTTGATTCCTTTTACGCAACCCTGACCGACATGGGCCACGCCATCGCCAAGGCCGCCCGCGCCGGCGCCGCCGCGATCAGCACCATGTCGTGGCCCGGCCTGGCCGTGCTGTGCGTCGCGCTGGCCTTCGCCATCACCATCGTGCCGCTGGCGCTGTTCCTGTTCGTGATGTTCATGGCGATCAAGCTGATCTTCAGCGTGATCTCCGACCGCGCCCAGCGCGGCAAGCCAACCCCGTACACGTCGCACGACGACAAAGGGGAATAAGACGTGCAGGCGAGCCAGCTCAATAAAATCATGGACTTCCTGCGCGATACGCTGTCCGAAGCGAGGGTGCTGTGGTGGAGCTTCTTCGATTGGCTCGCCCTGGTGGAATGGCGCCAGCTGTACATCACCTGGTTCCTGGTGTTTTCCTTCGGCGTGATGCTCAAGGTCGCCGAGCCGGCGGTCTGGTTCGTGCTGCTCTCGTTCGGCGTCAAGGTGCTCGCCGGCGGCAAGCGCAAGGCCGAACTGGTGGCCAAGGACGCCACCGCGCAGGCCGACGTCGCCACGCTCGAACGGCGCCTGCTCGAAGCGCAACTGGCGACCCTGCAGGCCCAGGTCGAACCGCACTTTCTGTTCAACACGCTGGCGCTGATCGGCCAGCTGATCGAGACTGATCCGCCGCAAGCGGCCAAGATTCACCAGCACCTGATCGAGTACCTGCGCTCGACGCTGCCGCAGATGCGCGCTTCCGGCGGCGGCACGCTGGGGCGCCAGGTGCAGCTGTCGCGTGCCTACCTGGCCATCATGCAGGCCCGCATGAAGGAGCGCCTGGAGGTCAGCTTCGACGTGCCGGACTATCTCGAACACGCGCCCTTCCCGCCGATGATGCTGCAGATCCTGATCGAAAACTCGATCAAGCACGGGCTCGAACCGAAGATCGAAGGCGGACGCATCGACATCAAGGCCAGCCTGATCAACGGCACCATGCAGGTCGATGTGCGCGACAACGGGGTCGGCTTCAACATGCATGCCGACGACGGCGTCGGCCTGGCCAACATCCGCGAACGCCTGCGCCTGCTGTACGACCATCGCGCCGAGCTGGTGATCGAAGCGCCGCCCGAAGGCGGGGCGCTGGCCTCGATCCGGATCCCCTACACCACACTGGAGAAGCACTAAATGGCCAGCGCATCGCACCCTGTCAGCGCCCTGATTGTCGACGATGAATCGCCCATGCGCGACCAGCTGCGCGCGCGCCTGCGCGAGGTATGGCCCGAGCTGGTGATCGCCGGCGAAGCGGCCAACGGCATCGACGCGGTGGCCATGGCCGACCAGCACCGGCCCGACATCGTCTTCCTCGACATCCGCATGCCCGGCCAGGGCGGCATCGAAACCGCGCGCCATTTGTACAACCGCTGCCACATCGTGTTCGTGACCGCCTACGACCAGTACGCGGTCGACGCTTTCGAGCATGGCGCGATGGACTACCTGCTCAAGCCGGTGACGGCGGAGCGCTTGCGGCTGACCTGCGAACGGCTGCGCGAGCGCCTGTCCGGCACGCCGCAAAACATCGGCGAGCAGCTCGAACAGCTGACCCGCATCCTGCAGCATGGCGACAAGAAACCCGAGTACCTGCGCTGGATCCAGGCCCAGGTGGGCACCAGCCTGCGCATGATCAGCACCAAGGAAGTGCTGTTCTTCCAGTCCGATGAAAAATACACGCTGGTGCAGACCGCGCAGGCCGAAATGCTGATCCGTAAAACGCTCAAGGAGCTGGCCGACGAACTCGATCCGAACGAATTCTGGCGCATCCACCGCTCGACCCTGGTGCGGGTCGACGCAATTGCCGAAGTCACGCGCGACGAGCGCGGACGCCAGATGCTCAAGGTGCGCAATTTTCCGAAGGAGCTGGAAGTCAGCCGCAACCACGCGCACCTGTTCCAGCAAATGTGAGCCGCGTTGTCGAATAATCCACTACCATAGGACTTTCCATTCTTGAGGGGGAGAGTGAAATGTCCGTCACGCCTAAAAATACCAGGGCCAACGTGATTCCCTGCCTGCGCTATCGCGACGCGCCGGCCGCCATCGCATGGCTGTGCGCCACCTTCGGTTTCGAAAAGCACCTGGTCGTTCCGGGCGAAAACAACACCATCATGCACGCGCAACTGTCGTTCGGAAACGGCATGATCATGCTCGGTTCATCCGGCAACGACAACGAGTACGGCAAGATGATCGTCCAGCCCGACGCTGTCGGCGGCCGCCAGACCCAGAGCATCTGCGTGGTGGTGGACGACGCCGACGCCGTGTACGCGCGCGTCACGCGCGCCGGCATGAAAATCGTCATCGACATCAAGGATGAAGACTACGGCGGGCGCAGCTTCACCTGTTTCGACCTTGAAAACCACCTCTGGACGTTTGGCACCTACGACCCGTTCGCATAAACCGAGGAGCACACCATGGCACGTGCAGTTCACTTCGAAATCCACGCATCGAATCCTCAGTCCCTGATCGCCTTCTACAGCGCCTTGTTCGGCTGGACCTTCAACAAATGGGAGGGCGGCGACTACTGGATGATCCACACCGGTCCCGACGACCAGCCAGGCATCAACGGCGGCCTGCTGCCGCGCCGCGGCGACCTGCCCGAGGCCATGGCGGCGCTCAACGCCTTCGTCATCACGGTCGACGTCGACGATGTCGATGACTGCGTCTCCCATGCCCAGACTGCCGGCGGCAGCGTGGCCCTGCCGAAAATGGCGGTGCCGGGCATCGGCTGGCTGGCCTACGCCAAGGACCCGGACGGGAACATTTTCGGCATGATGCAAACCGATACGGAGGCAGCATGAACAGCGACGAACAAACAATCCGCCAGTTGATTGAACGCTGGATCTCGGCCACCCGCGAAGGCGATGTCGATGCGGTGCTGCGGCTGATGGCGCCCGACGTGGTCTTCATGATGGCCGGGCAGGCGCCAATGCAAGGGCGCGACGCTTTCGCCAAAAGCCTGCGCACGGCGCTGGCCGAACACATCATCGTGTCGAGCAGCGAGATCGACGAAATCACCGTCAGCGGCGACATGGCCTACTGCCGCACGCGCTTGTCGGTAACGGTGACGTCGAAGCACGGCCAGCTGCCGATGACGCGCAGCGGCCACACGCTGTCGATCCTGCGCAAGGGCAGCGACGGCAAGTGGCTGCTGACACGCGACGCCAACATGCTGGCGCCGTCCGCCTGACGCCAGTCTAGACGGTGGCCATGCCGCCGTCGAACAGCAGGTTCTCGCCCATCATGTAGGACGAGTCATCGCTGGCCAGGAACAGCACCGCCTTGGCCACTTCATCGGCCTGGCCGAAGCGCGCGGCCGGCACCCCGCTCATCAGCTGGGCCGCCCATTCCTGGACCGCCGCGGCCGGCAGGCCCAGTTTGCCGTAGATCGGCGTCTCGACCAGGCCAGGACTGATGACGTTCACGCGCACGCCGCGCGGCGCGAATTCGGCCGACAGGGTGCGCGCCAGCGAACGGACCGCAGCCTTCGTCGCGGCGTACACGCTCATGCCGGCCACGCCTTTTTCGATCATCGCGGTGGAAGTGAGGACGATGGACGACGGCTTATTCATGAGCGGCAGCGTGCTCTGGATGGTATGGATGACACCCTTGAAGTTGACGTCGATCTGATGGTCGATGTTGTCGTCGTCGACATCCGAGAACGGCATCGGCCGGGCGATGCCGGCGTTGGCGAACACCACATCGAGCTTGCCGAATTCCGCTTTCAGGCGGACGGCGACAGCGGCCATGTCGGCCGCGCACGACACATCGGCATTCAGCGCGATCGCGCCCGCGCCCAGTTCTTCGGCCGCGCCAGCCACGCGGGCCGCGTCTTGACCGACGATCGCCACGCGGGCGCCCTCCTTCAGGAACAGCTTCGCCGTGGCCAGGCCGATGCCCGTGGTGCCGCCCGTGATCAGTGCCGTCTTGCCAGTCAGTCTGCCCATCATCGTTCTCCATTTGGTTGAGTATCATCATCGGACGCCATTGATGTACCGATAGGTACATAATATACCGAGTAGTATAATATTCGTCAAATCATTCAAACCAGGAGACACCATGGCGCGTGAACGGGGACGGCCCCGCACCTTCGACATCGACTACGCGCTCGACCGCGCGGTGGAAGTATTCTGGAAGCACGGCTTCCAGGACGCCTCGATGCAGGAGCTGACCGAAGCGATGGGCTTGAGCAAGCCCAGCCTGTATGCCGCGTTCGGCGACAAGGAAGCGCTGTACCTGAAGACGCTGGAGCGCTACGTGGCGCTGCTGATCGAGCGCCACGCGGCGGCGCTGAACGACGAAGCGGACGGGCGGCGCGCGCTGGAAAGTTTCCTGCGTTCGCTGGCGCTGATGCTGGCCGATCCGGCGCTGCCGGGCGGCTGCTTCATCATCAACGGCACCGCCGATTGCGGCGGCTCGACGATTCCGGCTTCGGTCGAACAAGCTTTGCGCATGGCGCTGCAGGGAAGCGAGACGCTGATGCTGGCGCGGCTGCGGCAGGCGCAGCGCGATGGCGACCTGGGCAGCGCGGCATCGCCGGAAGCGCTGGCCGCGATGTTTGGATCGCAAATAGCGGGCCTGGCGGTGCTGGCCAAAAGCGGCGCCAAGGTCGCCAAGCTGAACACGGTGATCGACACCGTGATGGCGGTCTGGCCAGCCTCCCCAGTTGCAAAATCGGGGTCAGACCTCAATT
>JANYGW010000115.1 GCA_025359245.1 Massilia sp. | reverse complement strand
CTGGTGCTCGGCAGCGGGTCGCGCTGCCCGCCGCCGCAACTGGCGAGCAGCAACAGCAGGGACAAAGCCAGAGCGCGCGCCAGCCGGTTACGGGACGTCGGGGATGGGCGGGGGGGATGCTGGTTCATGCGTTGTCCTGGTCATCTGGTGTCTGGTGCGTGCATGATGTGAGCGAATCGGTAACGGCGCATGTGCCGAAAGGTAGAGTGGCCCCGTCCTGGCCGCTTCGTTGTATAGTGCGATATACATCGCTTTCCCACTGCCGGAGTCACCATGTTTCGCCTGTCCGACGCGCCGCTTGCCCATGCTCCACGCTGACGACTGGGGCGCCATCTGGCTGACCTTGAAACTGGCCGCCACCGTGACCGCGCTGCTGCTGGTGCTCGGCACGCCGGTCGCGTGGTGGCTGTCGCAAACCCGCTCGCGCCTGAAGAACGTGGTCGGCGCGCTGGTCGCGCTGCCGCTGGTGCTGCCGCCGTCGGTGCTCGGCTTCTACCTGCTGGTCGGCATGGGGCCGCACGGTCCGCTCGGCCACCTGACAGAGGCGCTCGGGATCGGCCTGCTGCCGTTCACCTTTCCCGGCCTGGTGCTCGGCTCGCTCGTGTATTCGCTGCCGTTTGTCGTGCAGCCGCTGCACAACGCCTTCGAGGCGATCGGCACGCGCCCGCTGGAAGTGGCGGCCACGCTGCGCGCCAGTCCGCTCGACACGTTTTTCTCGGTGGTGCTGCCGTTGGCCAAACCCGGCTTCATCACCGCCGCCACGCTCGGCTTTGCCCACACGATCGGCGAGTTCGGCGTCGTGCTGATGATCGGCGGGAACATCCCTGAACGGACCCGGGTCGTGTCGCTGCAGATCTACAGCCACGTCGAAGCGCTCGAATACGGGCAGGCGCACTGGCTCGCCGGCGGCATGCTGCTGCTCAGCTTTATCGCCTTGCTGCTGCTGTACACCTTCAATCCGAGCGGGAAGACCCGATGAGCGATCCCTCCCTGATCCGCGCGCAGTTCGACATCCGGCGCCCCGGCTTCGGCATGCAGCCGCGCCTGGAATTGCCCGGGCGCGGCGTGACGGCCCTGTTCGGCCACTCCGGCTCCGGCAAGACCACGCTGCTGCGCGCCATTGCCGGGCTGGAGCGCCATCCGGGCGGCTACCTGGAAGTCAATGGCGAGACCTGGCAGGACGAGGCGCGCCAGCTGTTCGTGCCGACCCACCGGCGCGCGCTCGGCTATGTGTTCCAGGAAGCGAGCCTGTTCGCGCACCTGTCGGTGCGTGGCAACCTCGACTTCGCGCGCCGGCGCGCCGGCGCCGCCGACGGCGGGCGCGTCATGGCGCATGCGGTCGACCTGCTCGGGATAGGCCACTTGCTGGAGCGGCGCAGCGGCGAGCTGTCCGGCGGCGAGCGCCAGCGGGTGGCGATCGCCAGGGCGCTGCTGACACAGCCGCGCTTGCTGCTGATGGACGAGCCGCTCGCCTCGCTCGACGTCAAGCGCAAACAGGAAGTGCTGCCCTACCTGGAGCGCATCCACGCCGAGCTCGACATACCGATGCTGTATGTCAGCCACTCGGCCGAGGAGGTGGCGCGCCTGGCCGACCATGTGGTGCTGCTCGATGGCGGCCAGGTGCTGGCCAGCGGTCCGGCCGCCGACACGCTGGCGCGGCTGGATTTGTCGCTGGCGCTGGCCGACGATGCCGGCGTGCTGGTCGACGGCGTGGCCATCGCCTACGACGCGCACTATGCCTTGCTGGCCATGCAGGCGGCGGGCGGCACCATGTACGTCGCGCACGCGGCGCTGCCGGCGGGGGCGCGGCTGCGGCTGCGCATCCTGGCGCGCGACGTCAGCCTGGCGCTGTCGGCGCCGCCCGACAGTTCGATCCAGAACCAGCTGCCAGCGACGGTGGCGGCGATCTGGCCGGCCGACACGGCGGCCCACGTGGTCGTCAAGCTGGACGCGGGCGGCACGCCGCTGCTGGCGCGCATCACGCGGCGCGCGCGCGACCAGCTGTGCCTGGAAATCGGCACGCTGGTGTGGGCCCAGGTCAAGGCAGTCGCGCTGTTATCGCTGAGGGAGGAAACATGACGGCCAGGATCGACCTGAAAGTGCGCTTGCGCCACGGCGACGAGATCGCCATGGGGCCGGGCAAGGCGGACCTGCTGGACGCGATCATCGCGGCCGGGTCGATCAGCGCGGCGGCGCGCAGCATGAACATGTCGTACCGCCGGGCCTGGCTGCTGGTGGACGTCATGAACCGCAGCTTTCGCGAACCGCTGGTGCGCAGCGCGGCCGGCGGCCACCAGGGCGGCGGCGCCAGCGTGACCGAAGCGGGGCTGCTGGTCTTGGCGCACTTTCGCGCCGCCGAGGCAGCTGCGGCGGCGGCGCTGGCCGCGCACCTGGCGCCGCTGGCGGCGCTGCTGCGCACCTGACTGGCTTACTGCGGCGGCCTGGCGCTGAGCCAGCGCTTGGGCGATTCGCCGAACCAGCGCCGCGCTGCTCGGCTCAGGCTGCTGGCATCGTGGTAGCCGAGTTGTTGCGCGGCAGCCTCGAGTGAACAGCCTTCCTTGAGCAAGCGCAGCAGCACGGCGCGGCGCGCGCCGTCCACCAGGCTGGTCCAGGAAGTGCCCTCGTCGCGCAGCGCGCGCTGCACGTTGCGCACGCTCATGCCGAGCGCGCCGGCCAGGTCGCCGACGCTGGCATTGCCGCTGGCCTGGCTGGACAGCCACTGCACCGCGAAGCTGGCCACGTAGCCGATGTTCGGCAAGCCGGCCAGCTGCTGCTCGGCGTACTCGCAATGCATGCGGCACAGGCCATCGTCGGCATACGGCAAGGGCGCGTCCAGGTCGGCGCGCGCCAGCGTCATCATGTTGGCGCCGGCGCCGAACTGGGGAACGACGCCGAAGCACTCGGCATAGCGGGCCGGGTCGCCTTGCGGCCGATGGCGAAAGCTGAGCGCCAGCGGCACGATCGCGCGTTGCGTCAGCCAGCGCGATTGCAGGTGCAGTCCGGCCAGCAGCGCTTCGATTTGCTGCGGCAGCAGCGCATCCTTGTTGGCCGGTTCGGAATGGACCAATGCGACGTTCCCGTCCGGCAGCCGGTTGGCGCTCAGGTTGCCCGCCTCGCTCACCAGGCGTTGAAAGCGCACGGTCAGCTCGAGCGCCTGGGACAGCGTGGCGCAGCTCATGCTGGCCATGCCGAGCACGCGGAAGGTGGCCGGCTTCATGTGCGCTGCCACGCGCAAGCCGAGCAAAGGGTCGCCCGTCAGGTCCAGCGCGCGTTGCCAGATCATGCGCGCCATGCCGATGTTCAGGCGGGTATCAGACTGCATCGCTTGCGCCAGCGTCAGCGGCGTGCGCGAGAGCAGGGCGGCGGGCGCGATGCCCGCCGCCTCGACCGCCGCCAGCAGGGGGCGCAGATAACTGGTCGACACGGTACGGGTTTCGGGCATGCTAGCTTATTCCGGAAGGTTGGCGCGAAATGTCCATGTTTTCGCCTGGCGATGTCAATGCCAAACCCCATCATAACAACAATGATGGGGCAGCCAGGACCGAACCTGCGCCCAACCACCCGGAACGGAAGCCCTATGCGCGAACAGCACCATGTCAACGATATCCTGATTGCACGCCCGGTCGAGGCGGTGCACGCCTACGTGGCCCAGCCGTGGCGCTGGCATGAATGGCACCCGGCCTCGGAATCGGCGACGCAGGGACAGCGCGAACTGGCGCCCGGCGTCCAGTTCGACGAGGCGGTCAGCATGCAGGCCGTGCCGCTGCTGCCGATGCGGATCCACTCGCAGTTGCGCTGGACCGTGCTGGCGTCGGAGCCGCCCACGCTGCTCGAAATGCGCGCCACCTCGCGCCGGATCGATGTGCAGGTGCGCTATGAGATCGAGGCCGGCGCCACGACCCGCTTCCGGCGCGTGTTCCGCTATCAGGTCAAAGGCTGGCTGCGCTGGATTGCGCCGCTGTTCATGCCGGCGCGGATGCGCGCGCAATCGACGCTCGCGCTGGCGAACCTGAAGCGGGTATTGGAAGCGGCGCAGGGCGGGGCGGCACGATGAACGACAGCACCCAGGCATTTCGCGCGGCATACCGGCAGCACCAGATAGGCGCGCATTACAACGGCTGGCTGCATCTGGCCTTTACGGTCAGCATGGCCAGCCTGCTGGGAATCGCTTGCGCGCTGCAGCTGCACCAGGTCGGCGCGTGGGAGTGGACGGCCATCCCGCTGACCGTCTTGTACGTCAATTTCGCCGAATATCTCGGCCATCGCTACATCATGCACCGGCGCCGGCCTGGCCTGGGCCTGGTGTACGAGCGCCATGCATGCCAGCATCACCTGTTCTTTACCCATCAGCGCATGGAATTCGACGACACCCGCGATTTCAAGGTGGTGCTCTTTCCGCCGGTGCTGGTGATGTTTTTCCTGCTGGTGTTCGGCACGCCGATTATCTTGCTGCTGCAGTGTATCGCCACCAGCAATATCGCCTATTTGTTCGGGACGACGGCGGTTGCCTATTTCCTCAATTATGAATTGCTGCATTTCGCCTACCACCTGCCGCCGGCGCACTGGGTCGCGCGCCTGCCCGGCATGCGCGGCTTGCGCCGCCTGCATACCGGCCACCATGACCAGGCGCTGATGAACAAACACAACTTCAATATCAGCTACCCGATCGCCGACTGGCTGTTCGGCACCCTCAGCCGGCGCGGCTAGGCCAGCGTCACGCCATGTCGGTGGCGTCGAGAAAGGCCGCGACCATGGCCTCGAGCCCGATCCGTTCGGCGTCGCTGAAACGGTCCAGCGTCGGGCTGTCGATATCGAACACGCCAAACAGCGCGCCGTCCTTGAGCAGGGGAATGACGATCTCGGCGTTCGACGCGCTGTCGCAGGCAATATGGCCGGCGAACGCATGCACGTCGGCGACGACGATGGTGCGCCGTTCTTGCGCTGCGCTGCCGCACACGCCGCGCCCGAACGGGATGCGCGCGCACGCGACGCGGCCCTGGAACGGGCCGACCAGCAGCTCCTGCCCCGGGCCCGCCTTGTCCGGCCGGGCGAAATAGAAGCCGGCCCAGTTCAGGTCGGGAATCGCTTCGTACACGAAGGCGGCAAACTGCGCCGCATTCGCGACGAGGTCGCGTTCGCCTTCGAGCAGGCCGCTGACCTGGCGCGCCAGCAGCGGGAAGTCATGGGAGTCGGCCGGATTGAACGTATGCATGGCTAGGTTCCAAAGTTGGTTGAATGGTAGTTTAGCGCAAACCGACCAGCGCATTGACCAGCCTGCATGGATGATTTGGCACTTGACCGAGTCGTGGCGCGTGCAGCAGGGCCGCTATTGGCGATGCGTGTGCCAGTACAAGATGTTTCCTGTGGGTACGGTTCCGAACGGACGTCCAGCGCGATAGCGGGCAAGATTGCTTTCACGGCACGCCGACACTGCGCGGCACAGCCAGCCCCCATCCGACCAGGAACGCACCATGAAAACGCCCTTTTTTCTTCTTCAACGCTTCGTCATGCGGCTCGATAAATTCAACGGTGGAGAGACAGTGATTGCCGAAATCAAGGAGATACGCGTAAGTACCGCGCGGGCCGGCGCGCAGCGAAGCGCTCACGGCGCGGCGTTGAACAAACGTTTCCAGCTACCGGGTGGGCGAGCCCACGGCGAAATGGCGCAGACACCATCGAATTTGATGTAAATACCGGTACAGCGTAGCGGCGACGAGGGCGATCACGCCAAAACCGCGCAATACTTAATCAGGCGCCTGGCGATCGAGGGCAAATCTGGCCGCGCCATGCGCTGCATGCTGGTCCGGGCTGGCGTCCGGCCTCGGCATGCGCCGGGCCAGGTAAATATCGAAGGCTTCCTTCACCACATGCGTGAGCGCGCCGTAATCGTCCGATTTGTCGATGAATTTGTACACGCCGCCCCGGTTGATCGCTGCGCGCGTGACGAGCGCGTCGTCGTACGCGCTATGCACGATGCGCAAGGAATCGGGATACATGCCTTTGACGCGGCTCAGGAACTCGATGCCATCCATCGCCGGCATGCGCTGGTCGCACAGCACCACGGCAAACTCGTGGCATGCCAGCAGTTCGAAGGCGTGCAGCGGATCGGCCGTGGCGTGCACTTCATAGCCTTCCTGGTTCAGCACCAATGACAGGTAGTCGAGCAGCAGCGTGTCATCGTCGAGCAGCAAGATCATCGGCGCCCCGTTCCCGCGCCGGGTGAGGTTGGCCGGCAAGCCGTGGCCCTCACGCAGCAACTGCGCGATGCCGGCAGCGGGCAATGGCTTGCTGAAGAAAAAGCCTTGCATGATGTCGCAATGGCGCTTGGCCAGCAAGGTCAGCTGTCCTTCGGTCTCGACGCCCTCGGCCACCACTTCCAGGTGCAGGCTGTGCGCCATGGTGATGATCGCATCCGTGATCGCAAGGCTGCTCGGATCGGTCGTAATTTCGCGCACGAACGAGATGTCGAGCTTCAGGCGGTCGATCGGGAAGCGCCGCAGGTAGCTCATGTTCGAATAACCGGTGCCGAAGTCGTCGATGGACAGCAGCACGCCGATCGCCTTCATGCGTTCCATCATCGGCACGCTGCGTTCCGGATCGGCCATCGACACGCTCTCGGTCAGTTCCAGTTCCAGGCAGTGCGGCGCCAGGCCGCTTGCCGCCAGCGCCCGTTGCACCACGGCTTCCAGTTCGGGGTGCGCACATTGTTTCGCCGACACGTTGACCGCGACCGGCAGCGCCGGCAGGCCGGCATCCTGCCACTGCTTGTTCTGCGCGCAGGCGTGCATCAGCACCCATGCGCCGATTGGAATGATGAGGCCGGTCTCCTCGGCAAACGCGATGAAATGGGCGGGACCGACCAGGCCTAGCTTCGGATGGCGCCAGCGCAGCAAGGCTTCGAGGCCGACCACTTTGCCGCTGCGCAGGTTCACCTGCGGTTGATAGTGAATTTCGAACTCGTCGTGTTCGAGCGCATGGCGCAAATCGTCACGCAGCGCGAGCTGCGCGTTGGCGCGCTGCTGCAGTTGCGTGGTGAAAAACTGGAACTGGTTCTTGCCCAGTTCCTTCGCGCGGTACATGGCCGTATCGGCATGCTTGATCAGCGTATCGGCGTCGTCGCCATCTTGCGGGAACACGGCGACGCCGATACTGCAACTGACCTTGACGTCGTTGCCGGACAGCATCATCGGCGCCGAGATTTTGTCGACCAGCTTGAGCATCTGGCGCGCGATGTGGGTTTCGGCCCCGAACACGTCGTTGCCGCGCTCGTTCGGCAACAGCAGCACGAATTCGTCGCCCCCCAGGCGCGCCACCGTGTCGCTCGAGCGCACGCAGGCACGCAAGCGTTCGGCGACACATTTCAATAGCAGGTCCCCCGTTTCGTGGCCGAGCTTGTCGTTGACCGCCTTAAAACCGTCGAGGTCGATAAAGGCGACCACCACCCAGTCGCCGCGCCGGCGCGCATCGGTCATGGCGACATGCACGCGTTCGAGCAGCAGGTTGCGGTTGGCCAGGCCGGTCAGGATATCCGTTTGCGCCAGGCGCGACAGGTTCTGCTCAGACGCGAGCAGCGCCACGCTCATGCTGTTGAATACGGTTGCCAAGGCGCCCACTTCATCGTTGGAATTGGTGGCGACCATCACGTTGCGGCGGCCCTGCGCAAGCTCGAGCGCGGCTTGCGTCAGCTGCCTGAGCGGCACTGCGATGCTGCGCGCAATCCAGGCAGCGCACAGCGCGGCGAGCGCCACGCCGAACAGCGCGGCGGCCGCCACCAGCGCGAACGAGTCCTTCGCCCTGGCCAGCAGATCGTCATACAGCGGCGTGTATTCATAGATCAGGGCGGCGATGATGACATGTTGCTGATCGTACACCGGCACCACGATCTGGCGCTGGGATTGAGTTGGATGGCCATGCACTGGCTCGGTCATCAGGCGCGCTTCGCCGTCGCGCAGCGTCGATTCGATCGCCGCGCGGCGGCTGCCGGGCGCGACCGCCTTGCCTGTATCTTCGGTATCGACGTCGGCCACGATCATCAAATTGCGATCGACGATTTCCAGGTCGCGCTTCTGGCGCGATGCAATAAAGTCGGTCATGCGCTGGAACTGCAGCTTGCGCTGCTCGCTGCCGCCGTCGCCGATGTCATATGCCACCATGGTCGCCATGGTGGAGGCGACATTGCGCGCCTCGCTGGCCACCGACTGTTGCGCCACGTCGCGCAAATGCACGACGGCAAACGTTGCCACGGCACTGATAATGACGAAGACGATCAGCACGACGGCGCCGAGTTTGGTCGAAATACGCATGGATTTGCCTTGGTCGGGGCTGCAAAGTTGCTTCAGTCTACACGTGCTCCGCGATGGGCCTGGTTCGGCTGTGCGAGCACGGTCGCCCCATTCTTCCATTTTTTGAAAGAATGGGCGATAAATGCCAGGCATGCAATGTATTGCATTGGCAACGCGCCGGACTGCGCTGCATTCTCTGCCGACACATCGTAAGTTGCCTGGGAATAGGCTTGAACTAGAGCCGATTGCCGACCGCAATGACGCGGGGGCAGGGCCGGGGCCGCGGGGAACCGGCCTTCTTGTTGTTAGTTTCTATATAGCACCTTCGTACAATATCGAAAGATTTTCATGAACTGCATAATCGGGGAATACGGTGTCGGCAGTGCCCTGTTCGCCTGGCGGGCCCCAACATCCTCACTTTCATGATTGGAAACGCCATGTTCGGAAATTTGCTGATTAAGTGGAAACTTGCGGTGCTGATGGCCATCATGGTGCTGGCACTGGCCGTGGTCGGTTTCAGCGGCTATGTCGGGATCGTTCACGTCAGCGATGCGGTCGAGGAAGTCGGCATGGTGCGCCTGCCGTCGATCCAGGGCCTGCTGGGCATCAGCGAAGGCCAGACCGCCGTGACGGCGGCCGACCTGACGACGGCGATCGCGGAAAACGATTACCAGACGCCGGGCCGCTTCGATGAAGCGCTGCGCCTGCGCACCAAAGGCTGGGCCAGCATCGACAAGGGCTGGAAGCAATATGAGCCGCTGCCGCAGACGGTTGACGAAGAGCGGCTGTGGAAGCAATTCGTGCTCGATTGGGATGGCTGGAAAAACGCGGAGCAAAAGGTCGCCGCCAGCATGACGGCGATGGCCCGCAACAGCGACGAGCAGGTGCAAAAGACGCTGTTCGTCGCCTTCTACCGCGACTACGCCGCCTCGCGCGCGCTGTTCCTGAAAGCCGAGGGGGCGCTCGACAAGGTGCAGCAGCTTAACGACGACATCGCCAAGGCGAACGTCATCTCGAGTGCCGCCGCGTCGCGCGCGGCCAAGCGCAACATGCTGCTGTCGGCGCTGATCGCCGGCATCGTGGCAGTGTTTTGCGCAACGGTCATCTCGCGCAGCATCAGCGGTCCGATCAATGAGGCGGTGCGGGTCGCGCAGACCGTCGCGGCCGGCGACCTGACCAGCCACATCGTGGCCACGACCACCGACGAGACCGGGCAGCTGCTGCAGGCACTGCACGGCATGAACCAGAGCCTGGTCAAGATCGTCAGCGAAGTGCGCAGCGGCACCGACACCATCGCGACCGCTTCGGCGCAGATTTCCAGTGGCAATTTCGACCTGTCCTCGCGCACCGAGGAACAGGCCAGTTCGCTCGAAGAGACCGCCGCGTCGATGGAAGAGCTGACGACGACGGTCCGCCAGAACACGGAAAACGCCGAGCAGGCCAACCAGCTGGCCAAGTCGGCCTCGACCGTCGCGGTCAAGGGCGGAGAGGTGGTCAGCCAGGTGGTCGCGACCATGAATTCGATCAATGCCTCGTCCAACAAGATCGTCGACATCATCGGCGTGATCGACGGCATTGCGTTCCAGACCAATATCCTGGCCCTGAATGCCGCCGTCGAAGCGGCGCGGGCCGGCGAACAGGGACGCGGCTTTGCCGTCGTCGCCTCGGAAGTGCGCAACCTGGCCCAGCGCTCGGCCGCCGCGGCCAAGGAAATCAAGACCCTGATCAACGACTCGGTGGCCCAGGTCGACACCGGCAGCCGCCTGGTGGCGCAGGCTGGCGTGACGATGGGCGAGATCGTCACCAGCATCGAGCGCGTCACCAACATCATGGGTGAAATCAGCGTGGCCACGCGCGAGCAGAGCAGCGGCATCGACCAGATCAATATCGCCGTGTCGCAGATGGACCAGGTGACCCAGCAAAATGCCGCCCTGGTCGAGGAAGCGGCGGCAGCGGCGGCCTCGCTCGAGCAGCAGGCCACGGTGCTGGCCGGTGTCGTCAGCACCTTCACGCTCGACAGCAAGCCGGCCCAGCGCGAACCGCTGCGCCGTCCGGCGCCCGCCAGGCAGATGGCCGCGGCCCAGCGCCCGGCGCCGAAGCTGGCAGCGCGTGCCGCTGCACCGGCGCTGGCCAGCGACGACTGGGAACAATTCTAGGACCTCCAGCGCGGCCCGCCTCGAAAGTCAGCACCGATGACGCATTTCTTGCGACCGCGTTGGCAAGATGGCTGCAGCCCGGTACGCCTTGGCGTCGCCGCACTGATCGTGGCGGTCAGCCTGATGTCGGTGCCGGGGGCGGCCGCAGCGTGAGCGCCGGCCGATGCACTTGCGCCAAGGCCGACGGCGCGGCATAGTGCGGATACTTTCACATCTCGAGGTAAGGCGATGCAAATCCTGAATTACAGCATGCGGGCGCTGTGCCTGCTGGCCTACGCGCTGGCCGCTGCCGGTGCGGCCCTCGGCCTGCCCGACGGGATGGTGCAGGCGCTGCGCTTGCTGGTGCTGGTCGTCCTGCTTGCCCATGCGGGCGAGTTGTTGCTGTTTTTCCCGCGCGTGCGCCGCTATCCGGGGCCGCTGGCGCTGAGCATCCTGCTCACCATGCTGTTCGGCCTGTTCCATTGGCTGCCGTTACAAGAGCGCGTATCGGCTTAGCCGCCTTGCGTGGGCCGCTCAACACGCGCCTGCGTCGCCGCCGATGATTTCTGGTGGCCGCGGGCCTCGGCCGTTTCTGTACATGACATCGGTGCGCAGCACGTACTTGGTCCCGCTGACGATGGCCGTGCCCTGATGCGCGAGCCGGTGCGGAAACACCAGCGCCATGCCCGCTTGCGGCTTGACGAATTCAGTCCGGAACTCCGTGTCGCCGCCTTCGAAGCCCCCGTTCAGGTAGATCATGAAGGTCAGGCAGCTTGCTTCGTCCGGCGATTTGGCGAACGAACCGTCCTTGTGCCACTTGAAATACTCGTGCGGGCCATAGCGGTAATAACGCATGCGTTCGTTAAACCCGTGCAGCTTTCCGCTACCGATGCAGGCGGGCAGCAGTGGGCGCGCGCGGTCGAACAACCATGCCGCCAGCGCCGGATCATCGAACACCACCCGGTCGTTGTTGCGGATTTCCTCGGCACGGCGCGAACCGGCCGGCAGGTCGACTTCCGACGGCGCGTAGCCGATTTCCTCGCCCAGCGTGATGTAGCGCTGGCACTCGTTGTCGCTCAGGTAATTTTCAATCGTGAAAACGCCGGAATTCAGCTGGTTCACTCGCATCGGGGTCGTCATTGCTTTGCTCGCAGATTCGGGGGGGGGGGCTGTTCAGCCTCGGTGCAACGATAATAATCCTATTAGTTGCAATATGCTACTAAGCTGCTTCCACTTTTTCTAGTTCCCATGTTGACTTTTTATCATGTGTCAGATATTATTTACACGTGTCTGAAAATCAGGCAAGTGAACATATCCCCCATACATGGAGAGAATAAAATGCGAGCAGTCATGCAAGGCGTTTTCCGGTTTCTGCGTTTCTGTCTTTGGAGCCTGGCCGTGTTTGTAGTGTCGGCCGGCCTGCTGTTCGCCTACTTCCTGTATTCGCCGGATCCCCAGTTGCCTCAACTGTCCGGCGTGATCAGCAAGGGCACTATCGAGGTGGGCGGTGTGAAGCGGACCTACCGGACCTACGTGCCGCGCGGGCTGCCGAAAGGCGCGCCGCTGGTGCTGGTCATGCACGGATCGGGGCAAAACGGCGCCCAGATTCGCGTGGAGACGGGTTATGGCTTCGAGCGCCTGGCCGACCAGCATGGTTTCGCGGTCGTCTATCCCGATTCGTATTCCTTCGACTGGAACGACTGCGGCAAGATCGGCGACTACAACATGAACGGGCGCCCTGTCGACGATGTGGGCTTCCTGGGCGCGCTGGTCGACAAGCTGGTCACCGAAACCGGCGCCGCCCGCGATCGGGTGTTCGCCACCGGCGTGTCGTCGGGCGGCTTCATGTCGCTGCGTCTGGCGCTGGAAGATCCGTCCCGCTACCGCGCGGTCGCCGCCGTGTCGGCCAGCGCGCACGCGCCGGACAATTTTCTCTGCAAGCCCGCTGGCGCCGGGACGTCCGTCATGATCATGAACGGCACCAAGGATCCGCTGGTGCCGTTCTCGGGCGGCGAGGTCAATCTGCTTGGGCTGTTCTATAAATGCGGCGACGTGCTGTCGGCGCAGGCGTCGGCCCAGTATTTTGCTGACCTCAACAAGCTTGGCGCCAAGCCGGCAACGGCTCAGGCCACCAATGCCGACGGCGTCGAACAGCAGCAATGGCATGGCGGCGACAAGACGGAAGTGGCACTGGTGACCATCCACGGCGGCGGGCATGGCCTGCCGCAGCCTTACTATCGCCGTGCGCGCCTGCTGGGACCATCGCCGATGGCCCCGGACGGCCCGGCAATGATCTGGGCTTTCTTCGCGCGTCAGCGTCCGTAGGCCTGCTGCAGCGTCGCCATCGGCAGCGCGCCGTTGCGCAGGATCGCATCGTGGAAGGCGCGGATCTCGAAGGCCGCGCCCAACCGCGCTTGTTCGGCAGCGCGCGCCTGGCGGATGACGGCCGAACCGTATTTGTAGGTGATTGCCTGCACCGGCCAGTTGCGCACCCTGGCGATTTCGCGGTCGGCCAACTGGGGCAGCATCGGCAGCTGTTCATGCCAATAGGCGTAGGCCTGCTTTTCAGTCCAGCCTTCGTAGTTGATGCCGACATCGAGCACCACGCGGATCGAGCGCACCAGGTCCCATTCGACGGCGCCTAGTTCGTCCGACGGCTCCCGGTACAGGCCGAGTTCATGGCCGAATTCCTCGACATAGGCGCCCCAGCCTTCGGCAAAGGCGGAATAGAAGACAGCCGGCACGCTTGTCGGACAGCCTTGCGCCTGCGCGGCGTAGTAACTCTGGAAGTGGTGGCCGGGCGTACTCTCGTGCAGCAGCAGCATGTCGACATTGCGCTTCTGGTAGTTCGCGCCGTTCTTGTTGAAGTAAAAGGTGCGCTCATCGGGCTCGTAATAGCCGTCGGCCGGAAAGGCCTCGCCGCGTGTGGACTCGCGCACCAGGGCCGGCTTGACCGTAGTCGGCGCAAACAGTTTGTGCAGGTTCTGGAATACCGTCGCCTGCCGGGCTTCGTAGTCGGCCTGCGGTGTCGTGCCGGCCGGGTACATGAACTGCGCACTTTTCAGGTGCGCGTAGAAGGCCTCGTCCTTGCCGGCGTAGCCCATCGCCGCTTGCAGGCGGCGGTAGCGCGCCTGCACGCTGGCCAGTTCGATTTTCCCGGTCGTCATCAACGTTTCGGGCGTGACGTCGCTGGTCAGCCAGCGCTTCAAGAAATATAGATACCAGGCGCGGCCCAACGGTGACGTATATAAACCTTTATCCGTCACGGCGGCCTGCTTGCCGAGCGCGGCGAACTGTTCGAGCACGGCCAGCTTTTGCAGGTTGGCGTCCGTTTCGAAGGCGATGCGCTGCAAGTCAAGCTGCTGGCATGCGGACAGGGTGCTGCGGTCGATCTGCTGCAATTGGCGCGTCATATCGCCGAACAGTTTTTTCTGTGCCGGCAGGTCCGTCTCGCGCACCAGGTTGTCGATATTTTCGCGGTAGGGCAGGGCCAGGTCGGCCATGTTCAGCGCGCGGTAGGCGTTGCTGTAGCTGGCGATCAGCTCATCGGCGGGAGTGGCTTCGGCTGCCAGGCAGGGCAGGAGCAGCAGCAGCAGGGGGAGGAGGCGGTGTTTCATGGTTGTTTGTCGTTCGATGTCGTTCGCGGGCAGGCGAATGTAGCACGATTTGGCACCGGGGCCGGTGCGGCCCCGGTGATTGACCGCCGGCGGCCCCGGTCAATGTGCGCCACGGCGCCAGGCGCGCAGGACCAGCCGTGGCCGCCCTGCGCCGGCGACGGCCGTTACAGCTTGGGCTTGAACCTGATCGGATGGCCGGCCTGTTCGTCGACGTGCTCGGCAAACGCTTCGGTGCTCAATTTGCTATCGGCCAGGGCCTGCGTCATCTGCCATTGGCCCAGGCCGCGATAGGCGCCGTAGCGCTTCGGGTCGGACGCCAGCGTCATCATCGGCGTGCTGTCTTGCGGGAAGGGACCAATGTCCTCGTTCATGTCCTTGCCTTTGCGCTGATACCAGTCGAGGACGAAAGCTGCCACTTCGCACAGGCCCGGCTCCGTTTTTGTGCATGCATCCGGTTCGAGTTTCATGGTTGTGCGATTGATGTATTTTGTCCTCATGGCGTTCAGGTCGAGCGCGGGTTTCAGGAAAAAGATGCGCGCATCCAGTTTGGAATCGGCGTGTTCCTTGCAGTCGGCATAGTCGCCCGGACGGATGCAGCCCAGCACAACCTTGTGTGTCCAGGCCAGGATGGGATAGCCGCCCTTGACCACTGGAGCATCAGCGCGGGTCGCGCCTGGAATCTCGGACTCCGATTCAGATGCGAACTGGGCACAGTGCGCCTTGAGCCCTTCGATACCCGGCATGATCAGGTGGCGCTCCTTGCCGTCCGCAAAAGCCGTCTTGCGAAAATTAATTTCATTGTGGAGGTAGCACAGGTCCTGCAGGCGGCCATCGCTGTCGCTGAGGTTATCGGCGATGAAGATCTTTTGCATGCCAGCTTCGATCAGGCTGAACGCGCCGAAACCATCGTTATTGCCGCCGTCGAGCAAACGGATATAGGCCGAGCGGGTGGCATCGGTCTTGGCGCCGTGCAGGTAGCGGATGCTGCCGTCCAGGTAATAGAAAGGAAACGGCATGGCGGCATGCAGATAGCGCCAGCCATCGCCGATGTTTGGATTAGGAATATCCATGCCCCAATCGGTCGTCAGCACGTGCTGGGTCGCGGCCAGGCCCAGCCGCCATGGTTGGGCGACGGCCGTTTCGTTGGCGTCGAAGAACGAGGCCGCTGCCGTGACGGAATTTAACAGGTCCAGCTTGTTTTCCTTCAGGTCGACATTGCCATACAGGCCGGAGCGGGCGCCGTATGGGGACATCTGCAATGTGTATTTTTGAAAATTGCGCTGACCTTTGGTGGCCCAGCCAAGCAGGCTGCGCTTCTTGCTTGAGGTGGCGTTGACTAGCCAAACGGGATAACGGCCCTGTTGACGCTCGAGAAATCCGCGCAAGGCGTCGAAGTCCATGCCATCGATCACCATGTGGGCGGAAGTGTCATCCGACTCGCAGTTTTTAAAATGGACCTTGTCGCAAACCTGGACGATATCGGCGCGCTCGCCGGCAGCGTCGGCCGTGAGCGGGAACAGGCCATACGTGGTGCCGATCCCTTGCCGGTAAAGCGAGCGCGAGGGCGACATGTTGACCGGCCAGTCGAATACCGTGCGCGCCGCAAAATTGGGGATCGATGCGCCTAGCGTGACGCCCAGCAGCGCGACGGTTCCAGGGACATAGTTGTCATCGCGCTTGCCGAAATCCGGGCGGCAATCGTGTTCCAGGACGTCTTGCCGGCAGCGTACGAATTGCTGGAAGCGGAACGCATCGTTCTTGCTTGGGGTGTCGTCGCATACCACGGGCAACTGGCCGCTCGCTGTCGCTGCAGGAAGCAGGCCCTTGTACGCGGAAGGAAAGCAATCGGCAAAATAATCGCGCGGTTTCAGAAGGGGATCGTTCTCGCCGACCATCAATTTTGTGTAGAGAAACAGGGCTGCATAGCCGCCACCGGACACGGAGGAAATGGCGGTCAGTTTCTCGAGGTCCTGGTCCGGGCTGCTCGCCAGTGCGGCCAATACGCCCATCGAATAGGAGGCCGCCTTGGTTCCGCCACCGGCCAGTGCCAGGCCGGATTTGTCAGGGTCCTTGGCGCGTGGACCCAGCAGCGAGGCGGTGGGGTCAGGCGCTGGCGTATTGATTGCGCATGCAGACAGCGTGCAGGCGGCCAGGAAGACAACGATATGCGTTTTGAGCGTCATTTTTTTCCCTGTCTGGAGTCGGACCAATATTAATAACAGAGGATTAGTTTTATGGCAACAAAGTTCGGTTGGCGATGCCACCCTCGCCAGTTTTCTTGTTTGCGACTTTGTCAATTTGTGGGACAGTATGCCCTTCGATGCCACCGCACGGGAACTGGTACATGACACTCTCGGAACACTGTCGCAAGCATCCGCTGGAAGATGCCCTCGCATTGCATGCCGATTTCTACAACGATGCAAGGTGGGCCGGCCAGGAACAGCGCGAGGTATTCGCGCGCAGCTGGCAACTGGCCGCGCACAGCGGCGACCTGCACGGCAGCGGCGACCATGTGGTGTGCGAAATGGCCGGCAAGCCGATCCTGATCGTGCGCGCCGCCGATGGCGCGCTGAACGCCTTCTACAATGTGTGCCGCCATCGGGCCGGACCTATCGCCACCTGCAATGGCAAGGCCGCCCGCACGCTCCAATGCGCCTATCACGGCTGGACCTATGCGCTCGATGGCCAGCTGCGCAGCGCCACCGAAATGCAGGGCGCCGTCAATTTCAACCCGGCCGACATTCGCCTGCCGCGCGTCCAGGTCCAGGAATGGCAAGGACTGGTGTTTGTCGCGCTCAGCGACGAGGTGCCCGCCTTCGACGCGGTCTTCAAGGATATCGCGCAACGGATCGCGCCGATCGACCTGGGCGCGATGCGCTTCGCCAAGCGCGATTCGTATCCGATCGATTGCAACTGGAAGGTCTACGTCGACAATTTCCTCGAAGGGTATCACCTGCCATTCGTGCATCCGGGGCTGTCCAAGATGCTGGACTACCGGGTCTACGATACGGAGCTGCACGACTGGTATTCATTGCAGCATTCGCCCTTGCGCAACAGCGGCGATATCTACGGCGACGGCCACGCGTTCTACTATTTCATCTACCCGAACATCATGCTCAACATCACGCCGGGGCGCTTGCAGACCAATCGCATCATCCCGGTCGGGCACGAGCGCTGCATCGTCGAATTCGATTACTACTACACCGACGATCCCGAAGTGCAGGCGCGCGTCGACAACGAGCAAGCCTTCAGCGATGAAATACAGGCCGAGGACATCGGCATCTGCGAGCATGTGCAAAAGGGATTGGCGTCGGGATCGTACAGCGCAGGGCGCCTGAATCCGAAGCGCGAAAGCGGTGTCTGGCACTTCCAGAACCTGCTGCGCACGGCGTATGCGCGTTCGATGGCGGGCGACGATGCAAAATAAAACGGCGCAGGGCAAGCCTTTGGGCTTCTGGATGTGCACCGCCTTAATCGTCGGTAACGTGATCGGCATGGGCATGTTCATGCTGCCCGCATCGCTGGCGCCGTTTGGCTTCAACGCTTTCCTCGGCTGGGGCGTCACGGTGCTCGGCTGCGTGTTCGTGGCCCACGTGTTCGCCAATTTCGCGCGCGCCTTGCCCGGCGAGGACGGGCCGTACGGCTACACGCGGCGCGCATTCGGCAATGGTGTGGCGTTCTTCATCATGTGGTGCTACTGGGTCTCGGTGTGGATCACCAACGCCACGCTGTCGATCGGCGTGGTTGGCTACCTGACGGCGCTGTTCCCGCCGCTGGAGCGGATTCCCTTTCTGCCGCCTGCCATCGCCCTCGGCCTGATCTGGATTTTTGTGCTGGTCAGCCTGCGCGGCGCGCATGCGTCGGGCCGGGTGCAGCTGATATCGACGGCGCTCAAGCTGCTGCCGATGTTCGCGGTGATGGTCCTGGGCTTGTATCTGCTGTTCGCCGATGCGCATGTGTATGTCACCCACCTGCCCACCACGCCCTTGTCGTTCGAGGCCACGGCGGCGGCAGGAACGATCGCGCTGTTTGCGATGCTTGGTGTGGAAAGCGCCACCGTCCCGGCCGGCAAGGTCGATGACCCGGAACGCACCATACCGCGCGCCACCATGGCCGGCACCCTGCTGACGGCGGCCGTGTATGTGTGCGTGTCCGCCATACCGCTGCTGCTGATTCCGCAAACGGAACTGGCGCAATCGAATGCGCCGTTTGCCGATCTGTTCAGCCGTTACCTGGGCGCCGGCCCAGGGCAGTGGCTGGCGCTGTTTGTCGTCATCAGCGGCCTGGGGGCGCTCAACGGCTGGACCATGATCGCCGGCGAGGTGACGGCGTCGTTTGCCAACCATGACGTCTTTCCGGCCGCGTTCAAGGTCCACAACCGGCACGGCGCGCCGGTCGCGGCCTTGCTGTTCACAGGGTTGCTGGCCAGCGCCATGGTGGTCATGAACTACAACCGCTCGCTGGCGCAGGGCTTCACCTTCCTCAGCGTGATGTGCACCGCGGCGACCTTGCCCCTGTATTTGCTCGGCGCGCTGGCCCTGGTCAAGCTGTGGAGGCGCGGCGTCGTGCGCGGGCCGCGCGGAAAGCCGGCCTTGATGCTGTTTAGCGCGGCGATGGCCTCCGTGTTCTCGGTGTGGGCCTTGTACGGCATGGGCCGGGAGGCGTTTGTCTGGGCTGTCGTGCTGGGCGCACTGAGCCTGCCGGTATTCTGGGCCAGGCGCTACTGGCGGAAGTCGCAGCTGCGCGCGCTGCCGGAAGGGCTTTGACGATGACCCGCGACCCGCGCTACGACATCCTGTTCGAACCGGTAAAAATCGGTCCGGTCACGGCCAAGAACCGTTTTTTCCAGGTCCCGCACTGCAACGGCATGGGCCATGCGATGCCGCAGGCGCACGCCGCCATGCGCGAGGTCAAGGCGGAAGGCGGCTGGGCCGTGATCTGCACCGAGGAATGCGAGATCCATCCGTCGGGCGATCTGTCGCCATTTGTCGAGGCCCGCCTGTGGGACGATCACGACATTCCCGCGCTGCGCCTGATGTGCGATGCCGTGCATGCCTACGGCGCCCTGGCCGGGATCGAGTTGACCCATAACGGCCCGACCGCGTCGAACCTGTATTCGCGCGAAGTGCTGCTGGCGCCTTCGCACCAGCCCAGCAAATACGGCTACCCGTCGCAGGCGCGCGCGATGAACAAGCGCGATATCGCCGAATACCGGCGCTGGCACCGCAATGCCGCCCTGCGCGCCAAGGCAGCCGGATTCGACGTGATCTATATCTACGCCGCGCACGACCTGAGCCTGCCGATGCACTTTCTGCAAAAGCGCCGCAACCAGCGCAGCGACGAATACGGCGGCTCGCTGGAAAATCGCGTGCGCCTGCTGCGCGAAGTGATCGAGGACACCAAGGACGCGGTGGGCGACACCTGCGCCGTGGCGGTGCGCTTCGCCACCGAAGAACTGCTGGGCGATGGCGGCGTGACGATGACCGAGGCGAAGGAAATCGTGCACATGCTGGCCGACCTGCCTGATTTGTGGGATGTGAACCTGGCGGCCTGGTACAACGACTCGGTGCCGTCGCGCTTCGCGCGCGAGGGCGCGCAGGAGCCGTTTGTCGACTGGGTCAAGAAGGTCACCAGCAAGCCGGTGGTCGGGGTCGGACGCTTTACGTCGCCGGACACGATGGTTTCGCAGATCAAGCGCGGCGTGCTCGATTTTATCGGCGCCGCGCGGCCGTCGATCGCCGATCCGTTCTTGCCCAGGAAGATAGAGGAAGGCCGCATCGACGACATCCGCGAATGCATCGGCTGCAATATCTGCGTGTCGGGCGATAACACGGTGACGCCGATACGCTGCACGCAAAATCCGACGATGGGCGAGGAGTGGCGCAAGAACTGGCACCCGGAACGGATCGCGATCAAGAAATCAAAGGCCCGGGTCTTGGTCGTCGGCGCCGGTCCGACCGGCCTGGAAGCGGCGCGCGCGCTCGGCGAACGCGGCTACGAAGTACACCTGTCGGAAGGCTCGCGCGAACTGGGCGGGCGCGTGGCCAGGGAGGCGCGCCTGCCTGGCCTGGCCGAATGGGGCAGGGTGCGCGACTGGCGCGTCGGGCAGATCAACAAGATGAACAACGTCACCATGTATCTCGACAGCGTGCTCGGTGCGCAGGACGTGCTCGATTTCGGCGCCGACCATGTCTTGCTTGCCACCGGCTGCCACTGGCGGCGCGACGGCTTTGGGCGCAGCAATGGCATGGGCATTCAGGGCTTCGACGAGGCCAGCATCTTTACGCCGGACGACATCATGGACGGGCGCCTGCCCGACGGCCCGGTCGTGATTTTCGACGACGACTATTTTTACTATGCCAGCACCATCGCCGACAAACTGTGCATGGAAGGGCGGGCGGTCATCTACGTCACGCCGGACGACACCATCGCCTCATGGAGCAGCAATACGCTCGACTACCGGCATATCCAGCACCGCATGCATGCATTGAACGTGCAGCAGGTGGTGTCGCACAATATCATTGAATTTTGCGGCGACCGGGTGCTGATGGAGCAGGTGTGGTCGGGGAAGGCCAGTGCGCTCGCCTGCGCATCGGTGGTTGCGGTCACGGCGCGCTTGCCCAATGACGCGCTGTATCAGGCGCTGCTGCTGCGCGAATCGGAGTGGCAGGGCGCGGGCATCAAGACGGTGCAATGCGCCGGCGATGCGCTGGCGCCCGGATTGATCGCCCATGCCGTGTATGCGGGCCATCGCTATGCGCGCGAGATGGATGAAGCGCCGGCCGGCGACGTGCCGTTTCGGCGTCATTTCCATACCAGTTTTTCATGAACGCGAGGACGACGCTGGTTCTGGAGTAGGGTTGAGCGATGCAGTGAATTCTGTGAGGGTCGCTTCAGTTGCCGGCCAACTTCTGCAACGGTGCGCAGATCGCTGCGCCGCCGGAGCCGGGAAACGCGCATGCATTCTTCGATGCGGCCACCGGCGGCGCTGTACCGGCCGTCTTCAGCAGGGCCGGTGCGGCGCTGCGCAGATTGCCTTTGTCGGCGCGCAGCGCGTCGCTGGAATCTTCCTGGGAAAACGCCGATTGCGGTGCCTGCTGCTTCGATGCGTGTGGCGATGGCGGGTAAAAAAACGTGCCCCAAATGACCGCAACCGACACGCTCGCTACCGCAAAGGACTTCTCGGACATGACAGCTACCTCATTGTGAGAGCGCTGCCATTTTCAAGACGAAGATGTTGAGCGCGCTTTGTAACTCTACAAAATTATGTTAATAAGCGCAATATAAATTGCTTCTGTTACACTTCTGTTGTAAAAAAGGGAATGCAATTCTTTCTGCTTGCATCCGTTCTGACAAATGCTAGTCAGGCTTTGCCGAGCAGCTGCGCCATCGCGTCATACCGGGCGGCGGCCTTGGCGAACGCGTCATCGGGCGTGGCCGCCGCGCCCGGCCCGAATTCCTTCTCGACGTCGGCCTTGTTGTCGTCGATCCAGTGCACCGCGCGCTCCAGGTTGCCCATCTGGCGTACCTGCGCATGGCCGGCGGCGTTGAGCGTGTCGACCGTGGTGACGAAGGTGGCGCCGAACGAAGCCAGCGCTGCGACGACATTGCCCTTGTTCTTGGCGAGCGCCGTGTCCAGCTGCGCGTGATCCACCGCGGCCAGCCCGGTTGCCGGGTCGGTCGTCACGCCCAGCGCGGCCAGGCCGCCCTTGAGGCCCACTTCGGACCCGTTCAGCACATAGCTGATATCGCGTTCGGTGGCGAAGCGCGCGCGCGTCGCTTCCCAGCTGCCATCGAGGACGCCGCCCTGCGCCACGTCCGGCGCGAAGCGCACGACGCCGGCGTTATAGCTGGCCACGAAATCGTCCAGCGCGGCCTTGATGTCGGCGTCCGACGATGCCGCGCCCAGCGTCTTGAGCTGCTGTGCGGCGCCCTGGTCGGTGACCAGGCTGGCACGCAGTTCGCCCAGTTCGGCAAACTGCGCCTTGAACGTCACCTCGACCCGATTGAGCACGGTGACCATGTTCTGTCCCGGCTTGCTGAACGATTGTGCCGCGTCGAGCGCGGTCGGCGTGGTCGACGTCGGCAAGGTCGTCATGCGCAGCGAGGCGCTGAATTGATCGAGCACGCTGCTGAAATTGGGATTATTGGTCAGTATATCGAGCGGCGCCAGGTCGTCCGCGCGCTGGAAGAAGCTGGTGGCGGCGGCGGGGCCCGCCAGCGGACCGGACGACCAGACCGGCGCAACCGGATCGAACAGGGACGTCAGCGCCTGCCCCTTGAATTGACTCAGGCTGGCACCCAGGCTCGACAGATTGATGGGTGAAATTGTCATGGCAACTCCTACACAGGTTCGTATTTCTAGCGGGAAATCCAGGCCAGCATACCCCTGTCAGGCCCCGATTCGATTGAACATTGTGTAAGCGAACGTAGCGCGCTGCTGTACCGTAGCAGGCTTTACTTGGTTTTACATGCGTGAACAACCAGTCTTAATGAACCGTTCAGAAACCTGACCTAGGCTATGCCCACCGTCATCCCCTCAGGAGCACACCCATGAAATACGCAGTTGCAGTCCTCGCCGTGCTGCTGTCGATGCCGCTGTTTGCGGCCGAACCGGACATGGCCGCCAAACAGGCGGCGCTCAACGAAATGCTGCTCGCCTACCGCCAGGTCGAGCTGCACTACGTCGATCCGGTCAATGACAAGAAGATGTTCGCCGACGCCATCGGCGGCATGCTCGCCGCGCTCGATCCGCATTCCCAGTACCTCGACAAGGAAGACCTGGAAGAGATGGAGAAAATGAAGTCGGGCGACTATGTCGGCATCGGCGTGGAGGTGGAAATCGAAGGCGGTTCGATCCGCGTGCAGGCGCTCAGCCAGGGCGGTGCGGCCGAACGGGGCGGCATCCGGCCGGGCGATGTCATCATCGCCGTCGACGGCGCACCGGTGACGGGGCTGCTGGCCAACGGGATCGGCAAGCGCATCCGCGGCGCGCCGGGAACGGCGGTCGACCTTGAATTGTCGCGCCCCGGCGTGCGCGAACCGGTCAAGGTGCGGCTGGTCCGCGCGGCCCTGCACAGCAAGACCGTGGCGGTGCAAGTGGCCAGGCCCGGCCTGATGCGGGTGCGGATCGCCGAATTCGGCGGCTCGACCACGGCCGACCTGGTCGCCAGCCTGAAGGCGCTCGACAAGGACGGCGGTCCCAAGGGGCTGATCCTCGACCTGCGCAACGATCCGGGCGGCCTCATTTCCGCTGCCGCCGGCGTGGCGGCGACCTTCCTTGAACCGGACGCGGTGCTGTTCTCGTCGCGCGGACGCATGCCCGGCTCGACCGCGACCATGTCGGCCGGGACGCCCGAATTTGCGGAGCTGACCGAGACCAGCGCGCTCAAGACCTTGCCCGCGTGGACCCGGACGGTGCCGCTGACGGTGCTGGTCAACGGCGCATCCGCCTCGTCCGCCGAACTGGTCGCGGGCGCCTTGCAGGACCATGGACGCGCCAAGATCATCGGCAGCCAGACCTTCGGCAAGGGCTCGATCCAGACCATCATTCCGCTGTCGAAGGACAGTGCGATCAAGCTGACGGTGGCGCGCTACTTTACGCCGCACGGCAACGATGTGCAGGCGCGCGGCATCACGCCCGACGTGGTGATCCAGCAGGCTTTCCCGGCGGTGCCGGGCGAGGGCGTCTTCCTGCGCGAAGCGGACCTGGCCAACCATCTGCCGTCGATCAAGGCCAATAACCCGGCGCAGAAAACCACGCGTCCGACGGCGGAAAAAACCAGCCTGTTCGGCACCGCCAGCGACAAGGCTTTGCAGGCCGCCGTGACGATGCTGGCGCCGCCGCCATCGGGCCTGCGGGCGCTGTTCAAGGCGGCCAGCAGCCGTCTGTGATAGGCTGGCGCCTTTGATTTTTCGAGGCGCCCGCATGTCCCGTTTGTTCACTGCAGTCGCGGCGATCTGCATCGCCCTGTGTGCCATTTCGGCCGATGCGCAATCGGTCGCCTTCACCTTCGACGACGGCCCGAACCTGGACCCGTCGCCGCGCCTGTCGCCGGCGCAGCGCAACGCGGCCATCCTGGCGGCGCTGGGCAAGCACCACGTCAAGGCGGCCTTGTTTGTCACGGCCGGCTTCGGCGCAGACCGGGCCGAGGGCAAGGCGCTGGCGCGCGCCTGGGGCGAGGCCGGGCACGCCATCGGCAACCACACGATGACCCATCCGGACCTCGTCAAGGTCCCGCTGGCGCAGTACCAGAAGGAAGTGCTGGACTGCGACGCCATCATCAGCACGCTGCCCGGCTACCAGAAATGGTTTCGCTTCACCTACCTGCGCGAAGGCGATACGCCGGAAAAGCGCGACGGCATGCGCAGCTTTTTGGCGCAGCAGCACTACCGCAACGCCTACGTGTCGCTCGACACCAGCGACTGGCGTCTGGACGGCAAACTGGCCGCGCTGCTGGACCAGGACAGCAAGGCCGACCTGGCGCCGCTCAAGCGCGTCTACCTGGCCCATATCCGCCAGCGCGCGCTGGCTTACCGGGCGCTGTCGCAGCGGTTGCAGGGCAGGGACATCGCCCAGGTGATCCTGCTGCACCATAACCTGATCAACGCGTTGTGGCTCGACGACGTCATCGCCCAGTTCAAGGACATGGGCTGGACCATCACGACGCCGGCGGCGGCCTTCGCCGATCCTGTGTATGCGCTCCAGCCCGAGCGCGCGGCCCCGGGCCAAAGCCTGCTGCTGTCGCTCGCGCGCAGCCTGGGCCTGGGCAAGGTCGATGGGTGGGAGCGGCTGGTTGACGATGGCGATACCGAGATCGCCGAACTGAAGGCGCTGGGAATCTGACGATCTGTTGCTGACTTAGCAGGTCAACCCATGGCATGATGGGCGCTTTCCATCACACTGCGGAGTCAGGCATGATCATTTGGGGGACCAAGGCGGTCTATCGTCACCTGGGCTATGTGGCCGATTTCTGTCCGATCTGCGTCGGCGCCAGGGCGTTTTCCCTCGAACGGATCGGCATGGCCGGCCACATTTACTACATCACCGCGGGCGAAGGCGAGCTGGCCGGTTATCAGCGTAACTGCCTCAGCTGCAATATCCTGCTGCGCGGCGACCCAGAGCGCTACGCCGCATTCGCGAAAAGAGCCGAAGCGTTGCCGGCGCTGATCAAGCAAACCTTCCCCCGACTGGTCGAATTCCACAAGGACCGGCTGCTGCTCGAACACCAGGTCCGCACCGCGCTGCCCACCTTGTCCGAAGAGACACGGCGCAGCCTGATCATGGAGCCGTTCCTGCTGCTCTCGCCCAAAGTCGTCAAGTATTTTGCGGAGTCCCATTTCGAAATGGGCCAGACCTTCATGCGGCGCGAGATCATTCCGGTACTCGGGGAAACCCTGGCGCGCCTGCGCCCGACCGAAGCGGAACTGAAGGCCGCGCTGACCCGGCTCGCGCAGCTGCGCGACGCCATCGGATCGCGCGTCAAGCTGGCCGACCTGATGGCCGACCTGAACCAGCGCGGCGCGCAGGCCCCGGCGCCAGGCGCCACGACCTTCGGCACCAGCGACTGGGCCGATCCGCCCGCCCAGGCGGCCAGGCGCGCGCATCCGGCCGGGCGGCGTGCGGGCGGCGCCTTGCGGCCGCACGAAAAGGCGGCGCGGCTGCTCAAGATTTTGGCATGGCTATGTGCGGTCGGCTGGCTGCTGATCGGGGCCAAGGACCTGTTTGCGCCCATGGACAAGGAACACATCATCGCGCACATGGTGATCATCGCTGCGACTGCCGGTATGTTCTTGTCGAGCGCGGCGATCCTGCGCCGTGCGGCTTGGGGGCGGGTCGTGGGCAGCCTGTATGGCGTGTTCCTGCTGGCTGGCTTTCCGATCGGGACCCTGATCGGCGGCTACCTGTTGTGGAACCTGGTGATGGGATGGGGCGAGGACGATGTCGAGCCCGAATTCGCCTGACGCCGCGTTGTCAGGCGCCCAGCGCCACTGAGGCCGACAAGGCCAGCATCGTCGTGCCCGCGATCCCATCGATCCACCGCCAGGCGACGGGCTTGGCGAACAGGCGCGACAAGCGGGTGGCGCCGTAGCCCAGCGCGACGAACCACAGCGCCGAGGCGCACATCGCGCCCAGCACGAACGAGGGCCGTCCGGCCGGCGCGAAGCTGGCGCCGATCGCGCCCAGCAGCACCACGGTGTCGAGATAGACATGGGGATTGAGCAGCGACAGCGCGAGTACGCTCAGCAGCGCCTGGCGCGCGCTGCTGCGCGCCTGGTCCGGCATGACCTGCAGCGCGCCGCTGGCAAACACCGCGCGCCAGCTGCGCAGGCCGTACCAGAACAGGAAGGCCGCGCCGCCCCATTTGGCGATCGCCAGCAGCAGCGGCGACGTTTGCACCAGCGTGCCCACGCCCGCCACGCCCAGCGTGATCAGGGTCGCATCGATCAGGATGCAGGTGATCACGGTCAGGCCCACGTTCTGGCGCCGCAATCCGGTGCGCAGCACATGCAGGTTCTGGGCGCCGATGGCCATGATCAGGCCGGCTGTCAGGCCGAGCCCGTTGAGGAAAATGGTGAAATCCAACATGAAAAACCCCTGCAAAGTGAACGATTGCATCCATTTTGACGGGCTGCGCCATCCAAACATAGCTGATTTAATTTATCTCAGTATAATTAAGAATTGCTAATGTTGGAGGCCAGCATGCTGGATACTCGCAAGGGGGAAGCACTGCTGGCCGTCATCGACAGCGGCAGTTTCGAGCAGGCGGCGCTGCGGCTGCACCTGACGCCGTCGGCGGTATCGCAGCGGGTCAGCGCGCTCGAAAGCGAACTGGGGATGCCGCTGATCATCCGCAGCAAGCCGTGCCGGGCGACCGCGGCCGGCCAGCGCCTGGTCCAATACCTGCGCCGCAGCCGGCTGCTCGAAGACGAGTTCGTGGCCGACAGCGCGGAAAGCCTGGCCCGTCCGCTGAGCGTGGCGCTGGCCGTCAACAACGACACGCTGGCGACCTGGCTGCTGCCCGGCCTTGCGTCGTTCCTGATCAACGAACACATCCTGCTCGACATCACGCTCGACGACCAGGACCACACCTACAGCCTGCTGTCGCAAGGCCTGGCGCTGGCCGGCGTATCGAGCGCGCCTGAAGCGATGCGCGGCTGCGAGGTGCAAATGCTGGGCGCGATGCGCTACCGCCTGCTGGCCGCGCCCGCGTTCGCACGGCAGTGGTTTCCCGATGGCTTGCAGCGCGAAGCGGCGCGGGTGGCGCCGCTGATGGTATTCGACCGCAAGGACACGCTGCAATCGGCGTTCCTGCTGCGCGAACTGGGCTTGCCGGCGGGGAGCTACCCGTGCCACTACATGCCGGCCAGCGAGGCGTTCACCAGCGCGGTCCGGCTCGGGCTGGGCTACGGGATGATTCCGGAATTGCAGTACGGGAGCATGGTCGATAACGGCGAACTGGTCGACCTGGCGCCGGACAAGCCGACTGATGTGACCTTGTACTGGCACGCCTGGCGCGTGCAGTCGCCCAAGATGGAGCGCCTCAGCGCGCAGGTGATGGCGGCGGCGCGCGCGGCGCTGCGCCAGCCGGCATGAGCGCATCGCGCCATCCCAGGTAGCTGCCGTTGACGTTGTGGACGTACAGGCGGTCCGCCGTTTCGGTGATCCCGGTGGTGAGCGGGGACGTGCCGCTCGGGTCCTGCAAATCGGCCAGCATCTTGCCATCTTCGGCGAAGGCGATCACATGGCCGTACGGCTTGGGATCGGGCCACAGCATGCGCGGAATACGCAGCATCAGGCGGCGCATGAAGGGCCGCCCGGCCATCGCGTCGAGATCGTTGCGCTGGCCGGCCAGGCCGAGCCAAAGTTTGCCGTCGCGCCCGCGCGTCAGATTGTCCGGATAGCCGGGCAGGTTATCGATCAGCACGCGCGCCTGCGCCGACGCCCGCGACACGTCGAGCTGGCGGGCGGCAACGGCGATTTTCCATACACGGTACTTGCCGGTTTCGCTGACGAAGAAGCTGTCTTCATCGGCGCTCAGCACAATGCCGTTGGCGAAGCTCAGGCCTGTCGCGACGACGCGCAGCACCTTGGTCGCCGGGTCATATTCCAGCACGCGCCCGGTGCAGGACTGCTCGAGGATGTCGAGCGTGGCGGTCTGCACGGTGTCGCCCCATTGCGCCGGCGAAAACCGCGTCGACGCATCGGTCACATAGAGCTTTCCGCTGGCGGCGACGACCACGGCGTCGGGGAAGTGCAGCGGCCCGCCGGCAGCGACAGCGGCCAGGACCGTCACCTTGCCGTCGGCGGTGATGGACAACAGTCCCTTGAATGCGTCCGCAACGAGCAGCTTGCCGGCCGCGTCGAATGCCATGCCGAGCGGACGTCCTCCGGTGCTGGCGAACACTTGCTGGCCACTGCCGTCCGGATTCATGCGCAGGATGCGGCCGCTGGCAAGGCCGGTGTACAGCTTGCCGTCCGGGCCCACGAGCACGTGCTCGGGACCGACCTCGCCATGCAGGTCAATGGTGTGCAGGCCTGTCAGTTTGCTGTTGACCGCGTGGATGCCGGTGTAGCCAGGTGCGCTGGGCGCATGCCAAACGACCGGTTCGATGGGGACCGGCCACAAACTGAGGTAGGCGGCCAGTACAAGGGAAAGGAAAGCGGCTAGCCAAATGAATTGTCGCATGCGTTCACACTACCTTTGCTGTGACTATGGAATTTAAACGAAGGATGAACCAGATGCCGACTCCAAGCGCACCGCTACACAGGGAGCGAAGCCACCATACCATGTCAATCGGCGCGAATCGCAACGTGAGCAGAAGCAATGGAAACTCCAAGATGATCCACAGGATGATAAGAACCACGACTGATGCGTTGTTCTTCAGTCGCAACGCGGTGCCGCAACCTCGACACTGATACGCTCCGTCGGTCAGATACCAGGGAGTCCTGGCTGAACATTGTGGGCATGCTGCGGTCATTTGTGATTACTCCACATGGTTCAAAAGGAGACGACTAGCTAGTTTTTGGCCGATTGTACGCGGCCATGCGACAATCCCCAAGGCCAGGGGCCGAAGCGCCGCTACCGCAGCAACTGATGAGAATAGGAATGGATAAGCATGTATGAGGTTACGTACCCGGCGACCGTTGCCGACTTTCAAACGGTTTTGCGAAGTATCGACCGGGCCTATCCTGGAACGCCGGGCGCGCCTGCACCCGCATGGCTAAATTATTCGGTGCGCGTGTTGAAATGGCTGCTCCCAAAAATGCTGATCTGGGTTGGTGTTTTTGCTTTGATCATGTTGACTATGATGGACGGACCGATTCGCATGTGGCACGTATCGGTTGTAGCAATTATCTCGCTTGCTTCTGGTGCCACCGTGTTCTGGAGTGTGCAGGATCAGTCTGTAATGCGTTGCATCGAGGGATACGTTGAACGTTCCGGTGAACCGACAGTGCGATTGACCGACGATGGTGTGGAAGTGCTGCAGGGCGTCACACAAAGCTTCACGCCGTGGAGGGCATATTCGCACGTTGAAATTACGAGCACACATCTTTTCCTCTTTCAGTCGGGCACCCCAAACCACGTACCAGTTTCAGCGTTTGCCAGCGATGAAATCTTGCGAGAATTCGCGAAATTCGCCGCTGCAAAGATCACTGAGAACGGGGCGTCGCATGACGTGGCGATGTGAATCAAAGTTGACTGAGTAACTAACCGCGGGAGGTATCCATGGAAATGAAACGCATCAACGCAGGCAAGCTGCGGGCAATTGGATATGACATGCGCGAACGCATACTGCGTGTCGAACTCGACGATGGCAGCGCGATCGATTACTCGGGCGTAGGGCAGGAAGTCTGGCGCAAGCTGTCGACGTCGGCCGCGCCATGGAGCTATTACCGTGACAATATCGAAGAGGAGTTTTCCGGTCGCCGAGGTGTCGCCAACAAGCAGAAAAATCGGGATGCGCTCGATGCGCTGTTCAAAGCGCCTGACGACGATCCAAAGCCCTAGCGATTCCTAGTCCGCATGCAGCATCGAAAACAGCGGCCCTTTTTCGACATAGCGCCGTCCCTCGATGCGCCAGAACTGCTGGCCGAGCGGTGAATCCATGAACTGGCGGCGCCGCAGCACGCGCTCGCAGCTGGCCGGGCTCTTTGAAATGACATAGCGGATCTCTCCTTCCGGGTTCAGGATCACGGTCGCTCCGCCCATCACTTCATACGCCGCTGCCGTGTCGGTCGCGCGCACCTCGATGCTCTGGGTGATCTCCGCCACCAGGTCGAACACGATCTGGCCGTCCGGCCCGACGCGGCGCGCCGTGCGGATCGAGCGCACCTCGGGCAGGGCAGCGGTCGCGCCCATGGCCTGCGCCACACTGCGCGCGACCAGCCCGAATTCGTGCAGGTGTTCGGGGCGCGTGGCAAATTCTCCCAGCACGCCGGCCTGCCGGCTCAGCTCCTGCGCGCCGGACGCGCAAGCCGGATCGCCGTCGAAGCGCAAGTGGGCGAAATCGAGTTCGCCCAGCGGCGCCATGGCGCGCCGCGGCGCGCGCCACAGCAGCGCGTCTTCTGCCAGCGTCGGCACATAGCGCGGATAGATATTGCGCCGTGAAAAAGCATCGATCAGCGCTTCGCGGTAGGCCCAGGGATCGTCCGGCACCAGGTCGTGGTCGGCCGTGATCAGCGCGCGCAGGTATTCGCCGAAGCGCACGTCGACCGGCGGGCAGTAGTCGATCGCCCGGATCAGCAGCGCCAGGAAATGGCTGGCCAGCGAACTGGCCGTGTGCGCCAGCATGTGGGCCAGGTCAGGCGGCAGCTCGCCCGGCGGGCTGATGCCGGTGCCGTTGCTGGCCAGGCGCAGCAAGGGCGCGGTCTTGCGCCGGAAGATGGTCAGGTAGGCCTCGAACACGGCGCATACCAGCACCCCGCCCAACTGATGCGGCTCGGCGCCGGCATCGTACAGTACCGGCTCGCCTTGCGACAGGGCGCTGCGCAGCGCCGCCTGTTTGCCATAAACCCAGCCAAGCTGGCGCGCCAGGTCGGTCAGCAAGGGCGCTTGTTCGAGCACGCCGCGCGACTGGCGGATCGCCGCATGCACCATTTCCTTGTAGCTCAGGCGCTGGAAGATCGCCACCAGGTCGGCAAAGCCTTCGTGGAAGGCCGCCACGTCCGGCCCGCTCGGCATGCTGAAGCTCGAGCGCATGCCGTCCAGCAGCGCATGCGTCAGTTCGTGCGCCACCACGTCGTGCGACAGGCAGGTGAACACAAAGCCGCCGGGCAGGGTGCGGTTGCCCTGCATCTGGGCCGGCGCGACATCGTAGCCGAAGCACAGCGCGCCAGCGTCCTTGTCGTAGCAGGCGTTGGCGCCCTTGAACGCGAACGGACGCAGGATCAAACGGGCCTGGTCGTCGGGGCGCGTGAAGCCCCAAGCGATATGCCGCCCCAGCGCGCCGCGGAAGGTGGCGTACACGCTGCTGCATACCGCGTACACCATTTGCTGGTGAAAGCGCGGCTCGGACGGCGATGGCTCATAACCGCTGCGCATCAGCACCGCCGGCTCGTCCAGGTCGGCCCTGCGATAGCGTTCGTTCAATGCGCCATCGCTGCTGTCGACCTTGAAGAAGCGGCCTTCCGGTCCCGGCGCCAGCGCTTCGAAGGGAATGTTGAGCAGGGCGACCGAGCCTTCCAGGCGCGACGCGGCCGGGTCGCTGGTGAGCACGTGCAGCGGGCGGTACAACGGCTCGCCGTCCTTGCGCGGATACGGCTTGGCGACCGGCCGCGTCACCGAGGCGGCGATGCGAAAGCGCGCATCGAGGCCTTCCGGCTCGGCGGGCGGCGCGATGCCCGGCCCAAGCGCGGCGCCAGGCTCGCGGCTTTGCGCCTGCGCCGCCGCGGCCTGGGTGGTCGATCCGTCGTGCTGTGCTTGGCCGTCGGACATGCTGCGCTAGCGGTTAGGTTTGCCGCCTTGCTGCATCGACTGCGGCGCCGTGTGCTGCATGCTCGGCTTGCGGCCCGGCTTGCGGCCCGGGACCGGCATCAGCACCTGGCTTTGCTGCAGCAGCAGCTGCAGGTTTTGCAGCAGTTGCGTCAGTTGGGCCAGGTCGGGCCCGTTGGCCATTTGCTGGCCTGGAGGTGGCGGCGGCGGCGCTGCGTCAATCACCGGGACCGGTTGCGCTGGCGCTGGCCCACCCACCGGCTGCAGCAGCATGCGCGACGGCGCGCCGTCATTGCCGTCGATTTGCGAGTGCTGGCGCGGCGATGCGCCGAACGCGGCGATCACGTTCTCCGAGAAGCGGCCATTGGTCAGGTCATCGAGGCCGCCGTCGAGGATCCTGGTGGCGCGCACCGTAAATTCGCCCTGGCCGCCGCTTTCCCACGCCGATTCGTCCGAACGGCAGGCCGAGAACACGACTTCGCGCATCATCGCCGGGGTACGGTGCGGACCGGGCGAGCGCGCTGCGCCCATGCCACGCGCCCGATAGCTGCGGTGCGCCGCGATCAGCCGCTCGTCGGCCTGAATGAAGCGCCGGTGTTCGGTGGTATCCCTGGGCTTGGACGTGGTCATGCCGGCCATCGCGAAGCGCGCGATGGTGCCGGAATGGCAGCAATCCATGAAGCAGGTCAGGTTGACGCCTTCGGGCACCTTGCTGAAGATGCGGCCGATGTCGTCGTCGATCAGCAGCGCGCCGGCGGCATAGTCGAACGGGCAGATCGCCTCGTCGTACAAGGGCGTGTCGCCGCCGCCTTCGTCGCCGTCGTCGTCCGGCACCTGGGTGCCATGGCCGGAATATTGAAACACCAGCACGTCGCCGCTGCGGCTGGCCGCGATCATCCGTTCCAGGCTGTCGACGATGCCGGCGCGGGTGGCCTGTGCGTTGAGCAGGCGCGTCACTTCAAAGCCGGCCGTGTTCAGCGTGCGGCTCCACGAGTCGGCGTCGGCCACGCACCCGGTCAGCGGCGCGGCCGGATAGTCGTTGATGCCGACGCACAGCGCGCGCCGCGTGGCCTGGACCGGGATCACGATCTGCGTGCCGGCCGGGTGCTGCTGCGTCCTGATCATGCGCTCCGGCAGCGCTGCGCCAGCCATCGCCTGGTCCCAGTCGCTCAGGCCGGGGCCGCGCGCATCGGCATCGGCGCCGGTATATTCGATGATGCTTTCGTGGTCGGCCTTGTTGAGGATGCGCCGCACGATGCTGCCCATCGTCGACGGGTCGTCGTCGAAGCCGCCGTGCGAGGTCGCCATGCTGGCGCTGCGTCCCTGGCGCGACGGCGTGCGCGACCAGACCACCTCGGCGCGCGCGGCGCCACCGTCGAAGCCGAACAGCCGGCTCAGCTCATGGTCGGCGCGCAGGCATTCTTCCAGCCCGAGCAGCGCGGTCTTGCGCTGCGGTTCGAGCGCATGGAAGATCAGGTACAGCAGCGACTTGCGGTAGATCCCGGCGCAGTTGTCGTCCGCTTCCAGGTCCTCCTTCATCGTGTAGACCGTCATCGCCTCGACGCCCTGGCCGCGTCCGACCAGCGGCGCCAGCTTCTCCTTGAACAGGTCGACCCGCACCGCGGGCGCCATCAGGTGCAGCGAGCGGAACACCGGCACGCCCAGTTCCAGCGCGGCGGGAATGAACCAGGAATGGAAGATCGAGCCGGCGCTGTGGCCGACCGCATGCACTTCCACTTCGTCGGCGTGGGCGTCGCAGAACGCGGCCAGCTGCTGCGCCACGTAATAGGCGCCGCCTTCATTGCCGGCGTGCGTGCTGTGGGTATGGCCGACGGTATCGGGCGACGAGGCCAGCTGCGCGCTCAGCTTCATGCCGCCCCAGATCTTCGGCGCCTGCAGCAGGCGCACCGTTTCCTGGATCAGCGGGTCGCTGGTGTAGTCGGCCAGGTCGCGCGCACCGGCGGCGCCGGCGCGGCGCAGCAGCTGGCCGATGGTTTCGAACAGCCCGGTCTCCCAGGTGAAGTAGATCGGGTACACGCCGTTCGCGGTCCACCACCCGACGCTCTTCTGGGCGATGGCAAGGCCGGTCGCTTCGTTGTTCAACCCTCCGTGGGCCTGGAACACGAGCCGCAGCGGCTGGCCTTTCTTGCGCGCTTCCTGCAGCGCGCGCGGCAGGTGGTCGGCGAAGATGGCGTCGACGTCGGCAGGCGTCGTGGTCCATGCGCCGTCGCTCGAAAATTCGCCCATCGACAGGTTGACCAGGTGCGGGCGCAGACCCAGCATTTGCGCCGGCGTCAGCGCCGCATCGCGCGCGCTGGCGGCGTCGATGCCGCGCTCGGCGTCTTCGGTAAAGCCGTGTTCGTGGTGGTGCGCGCAGGCGTCGGCGTCAGCCTCGGTGTGCGCGTCGAACGGGCTGCGGGCCAGGTCGCGCAGCGCGTCGGCGATCAGCTGGTTCGACTCGTAGTAGTCGCGCTGGAAGGGCGGCGCCGCCTCCAGGCTGGCGCCGCGCTGCACTTCCATGCGGGTGCGGTACAGACGCACTTCTTCCAGCGTCTGCTGGTAGTCGATGCTGCTGCCGGGGCAGGTCTTCCCGGACATCATGTTGTGGAATTTCAGGCTGCCCGGCGCCAGGTCGAAGCATTTTTGCACCAGCGCGATGACGCCCAGCGCGGTGTCGCGCTGCTGGCCGGTGAACTGGTCGCGCCCGACGTCGAAGTCGCCGATCATCTCGAACATGAAGGGGCCGGCCTTGCTGTTGCCGTTGTTGCCGGCCGCGCTGGCCGGCGCCATGTTCCAGTTGCGGCCGAGCCAGATTTCGCCGTTCGGGTCGATCGTGATGTGCTGCGCGATGTCGGACCAGCCGTTGTGTTCGGTGTGGAAGGTCCACATCGCCACGATCGTGTCATGCCCCTTGAATTGCTGGTGGTTCGGGCGCCAGGTGTGGTGCATGTGGACGGCGTTGATTGCGCGCGTGAACTGGAAGCGTTCGAGCAATTCTGCAAACTGGCCGAGGCTGACTTTCTTGAATGGGGCAGGCATGGCAATCCTTCACATGGTGGCGATCGGCCTACAACCTCGGCCGAAGGTGCAACGTGGAAACGGTGATCGCAGCGTCAACCGATTGATGACCTCGATCTACCCATGGAGGAACAATTCTGAGCGCAATTTCAGGAAAAAAACTAACCAATATCCACCTGGGGTGGAGATCGTGTATTTAAAACAACGGTTTCTGAAAGTATATTTTGGGGCGGGCCGAATGGCTGGGCAAGGTTGCCAGCTAGCAATGGCTGGGCAGCGATACCGTCACGCGCAGGCCGCCGCCGTCGCGGTTGGCGGCGACGATGGTGCCGCCGTGCGCGGCCACCACGCGCTGCGCAATGGCCAGGCCCAGGCCGTGGCCGTCGAGATTATTGGCGATCGGGTTGGAACGGAAAAACGGCTCGAAGATCGTCTCGAGCGCCAGCGGATCGACGCCCGGTCCGCGGTCGCATACATGGACCAGCACCGCGCCCGGCGCGGACGCGACAACAATTTCGGCTGCTGCGTCGGGCGGGCTGTGCTTGATGGCGTTGCGCACCACGTTCTCGATGGCGCGCCACAGCAGGTCGGGCGTGCCCATGACGCGCGCGGTGCTGGCGCCGCTGACGACGACCTGGCGTCCCTGGCTGGCCGCTTCGAACTTGGCGTCGGCGGCGATCTCCTCGATCAGTTCCATGATCGCGATTTCTTCGGCGGCCGGCAGCGCGGTCGACGTTTCCAGGCGCGACAGCGTCAGCAGTTCACCGACCAGCTTGTCCATGCGCGCGCTCTCGCGCTCGATGCGTTCGAGCGACGTGGCCACCTTGTCGGGCTGCTGGTGCGCCAGCCCGATGGCCGCCTGCAGCCTGGCCAGCGGCGAGCGCAGTTCGTGCGAGACGTCGTGCAGCAGGCGCCGCTGGTTGTCCATCAGCGCGCGCAACTGCCCGCTCATGCGGTCGAAATCGTGTCCCAGGTCGGCCAGTTCGTCGCCGCGGCCGCGTCCCGCAGGGCCGAAGCGCGGCGCCAGGTCGCCCGAGGACGCGGCCTCGAAGGCGTCGCGCAGCGCGCGGATCGGGCGCGAAAAATACCAGGCCAGCAAGGCGGCGAACAACAGGCTGGCCAGCGTGCCCATGGCGATGGTGATATACGGCAGGCGGTAGCCGTCGGGCGGCCCGCGCGAGCCTTCGCGCCGGTGCGCGCCCGGCCCCGCGAACATGTCCGGCGGCGGTCCGCGGAAGGCGCGCGCCGGCCAGTCGCCACGCCGTACGAAGACGGTGAAGCGCTGTCCGTCGGCGCCGCTGAGCTGGCGCAGCGCGTTGCCGTGTTCGCCGCTGGCCAGCAGGCGCGCCACCTCGGCATGCACGTCGGCGCCGACGCTGCGTTCGAGCAGGTCCTTGCCGCCGCCGTCGAGCACGAAAATGCTCTTGCTGGTGGCGCTGGCGGCCAGCTCGCGCAATCCGGCCACGCCGCCGTACTTGAATGTCAGCGCGGCCGCATCGATGACCGCGCTGGCCGACGGGCTGGTGTCGATGTGCGCGCCGCGCCCTTTGCCGTCGGCCGAATTGTCGCGCGCCTGGTCCCACACCCAGAAGGTGGCGCCCACGCCGACCGTGGTCACCAGCTGGGCGAACAGGATCGCGAAGAAGAATTTCCAGAACAGGCGGCCCATCGCTACTCGCTGATCAGCTGGTAGCCGAGCCGGTACACGGTCTGCAGGCACGAGCGGCCGTCGTCGAGCAGGCCGAGCTTGTGCCGCAGGCTGCTCAGGTGGACATCGATATTGCGGTCGAAACGCGCCATCGGCCGGCCCAGGCCCAGTTCCGACAGCTCGTTCTTGCTGACCGGCCGCCCGGCGTTCCTGGCCAGCACTTCGAGCAGGTTGAATTCGGTGCTGGTCAGCGCCAGCGCTTCGCCGTCCCAGCTGGCGCGCCGCAGCGACGGCACCATGGCCAGCTTGCCGACCCGCAGCGACATCGGACCGTTGCTCTCTTCCGAGGCCGGATTGGCGCGCCGCAGGATGGCCCGGATGCGCGCCGTCAATTCGCGCGGCGTGCAGGGTTTGGTCACATAGTCGTCGGCACCCAGCTCCAGGCCCAGGATGCGGTCGGTGTCGTCGCCGCGGCCGGTGAGCATCAAGACCGGCATGCGGCTCTTTTCGCGGATGCGGCGCAGCGTCTCGATGCCGTTCATGCGCGGCATCATCACGTCGAGGATGGCGATCGCAAACTCGCCCGACAGCGCCAGCCGGGTGCCCGCTTCGCCATCGTTGGCGCTGCCCACGCCGAAGCCTTCCTGCGTCAGGTATTCCTGAAACATGCCCACCAGCTCGATGTCGTCGTCGATCAACAGTACTTTGTTCATGCCGCAATGATAGCAAACGGCCCTGCGCGGCAGTCCGCCAAGGGACCGTCTTTACCCTGTTTTACAACGTCCTTACGGCGCTTTACATGGCGCGCAACCAGAATGAGGCCTTCTTGACATCACTCCGGAGCCGATATGAAACTGCGTTTTTCCCACTTCCTCGCACTGGCCTTCGCCGGCGCCATGGCGAGCGTTCCCGCACTGGCCTTCGATGGCGGCGGCATCGACGGTCCGCCCGGCCCGCATGGCGATCATGGCCGCGGCCCCGGTCCCGGCGTGGCCATGCCGCCCGGCGTCCATCTGAATGAAGCGCAGGAGCGGAAGGCGTTCGCGATCCGGCATGCGGCCGAACCGTTGATGTTCGAACAATCGATGGCGCTGCGCAAGGCACATGACACCTTGCGCGCGCTGGGCGAATCGGTCCAGTTCGACGAGGCGAAGGCCGCGGCCGCCGCCAGTGCGATGGCCAATGCCAGCGCATCGATGGCACTGAGCCGCGCGCGGGTGGCATCGCAGATGCTGGCCTTGTTGACGCCGGAGCAGCGTGCCGAGATGGCGCAGCAGCGTCCAATGCCGCCGCGCCGCTAAGCTTCATGGAGATCGACATGCACACCCATGACCACGGCCTGGCCTACGATATCGACACCATGCTGAGCATGACGGCGAGCCGGCGCCAGTCGCTGCGCTGGCTGTTTGCGGGCGCGGCGGCATTGCCGCTTGGTGCTTGCGGCGGCGGCGGCGCCGCCGGCACGAGCGCGTCGACCATCGCCAGCGGCGCCGGATGCGCCGTGATACCGGAAGAGACGGGCGGCCCGTATCCGGGCGACGGCACCAATTCGAACGTCAACGGCGTCGCCAATGCGCTGATCCTGGCGGGCGTGGTGCGCAGCGACATACGCGCAAGCTTTGCCGGCGCCAGCGGCGTCGCCGCCGGCATTCCGCTGACGATCAAGCTGCAGCTGGTGAACGTGAACGCCAGTTGCGCCTCGCTGGCCGGGGCCACGGTGTATCTGTGGCACTGCGACCGCGATGGCAACTATTCGATGTATTCGAGCAGCATCACGTCGGAAAACTACCTGCGCGGCGTGCAGGAAGCCGACAGCGCGGGCATGGTCAGCTTTACTTCGATTTCCCCTGGCTGCTACGCCGGGCGCATGCCGCATGTGCACTTCGAGGTGTATCCGACTCTGGCCAAGGCCGCCAGCGCGGCCAACCGGATCAAGACGTCGCAGTTCGGCTTTCCAATGGCGATGCTGGCCGATGCCTACGCAACCAGTGGTTACGCCAACAGCCTGCGCAACCTGGCCGGGATGAGCTATGCGTCCGACATGGTGTTCAGTGATGGCACGGCGCTGCAGATCGCCGCCGTGACGGGCAGCGCGGCGTTGGGCTACAGCGCCACGCTGACGGTCGGACTAGCGCTGTAGGGAATAGCTGGCACGATAGGGCGTGAAGCCGACCCGGCGCTTGAAGTCGCGCAGGCCGTTGCTTCCGCCCAGCATCGTGTCATACATGAAATACTCGACCAGGCCCTCGCGGATCAGTTGCTGAATGATGGCGGCCAGCAGCAGGTACATGATGCCGTGGTTGTTGCGGTAGCCGAGCAACTGATGGGTTGCCGCGAAATTGCCGAAAATGCCGACATTGCAATAGGCAACCAGCTTGCCGTCGGCGTCCGTCACGCCGAAATAGCGGTAGTTATCGAGCTTCTCGAAATGCGACTGCCTGACCGTATAGTGGGCATCCATGGGCCGGCCTTGGCGCTCCTCGGACGAGATATTGATGTCGTGGATCTGATCGGCAAACGCACTGCGCTCGATCTCCCGCAACTGGTAGCCGCGTGCGCTGGCCTTGCGGCTTTGCGGACCGGCGCAGCCTTTCTCGTTGACGCTGGCAAAATAGTGTTCCGGATCGGCAAACCTGCGCAGGTCGATTAATGCCGCGCCCAGCGTCTTGTTGCGAAATACCTTGTAGCGCGGATGCGGCTTTGTGTAGTTCCGGAATTCTTCTGGAATACGCACCGGATCGAGCCGGGTGTCGAATTGCAATTGCGCCACCGGGAGGCAGGCAATGGTACGCGCGAGCTTGTAGCAGCCTATTAACGCGCTTTTCAGGTCACCGATTGTCATTAGAGTCACCATTGTGTACGTTCAAGATGAGCGTCGAGCGTAACAATGGGGGGCTACGGCGGTTTGGGGGTAGAACAAGTTGTCGATGTAAATTCAGGTAAAGGGCCTACTTTGCAACGTCAACTAACATCGTTCCCGCCTTCGGGCACTGGTGTCCGGAACGAAGTCGCGAAAATGAGACTTGAAATACAAGAACCAACGTCGTCCCGCGGAGGCGCCGACGCATGCGTTGGCTCCATTGCACCTGTGATCAGATTCCGATATCGAACGGAGCCAAGGTGGTATGGGTCCCCGCCTCCGCCGGGACGACGTGGGTCGATGTATTTGAAGTCGAAAATCCCACAATTTCTGCTACTGTTTCGCCCAACTGTTCGCGGGAATGACGTCTTAAAAACGCTGCGGGCCGCCTCCGCCTTCCTGTTTCTGGTGGCGCCCCCGTTGCGGCGCTTCTCCGCGGCCCTGTTCGGGCGCGCTGCCACGGCTTGGCGCATCGACCCGTTCGAGCTGGGTCAGCATGAACTGGGCCGCCACCTGGCGCTGCTGGTCGTTCAGGGCATCGTTCAGGGTCAGCCACAGTTCGCGCAGTTCCTTGTCTTCCGTGGCGCTGGCGACCGATTCGGCTTCGATCGCGCCGGCCAGGTCGCGCAGTTCCTGGCGCGGGTCGGTCAGCTTTGTCTTGAGCTCGGCCTGCAGCTTCTCGCGGCGCGACTGGCGGATCCGCAGCATGGCGGCCGATTTCGACGCCACCTGCTGCCACAGCGTTTGCTGATTCGGCGTCAGGGTCATCAGCTCCTTGACGTGGCCGGCGGCGCGCACCATGTCGTCCGCTTCCAAGTCCATGACTTTGACGGCTTGGGCCGGGAAGGGCGCCAGCGCGGCGGCCAGCAGCGCGGCGCAGGCGCCGGTGCGAAAAATGCGTTGAAAACGGATGTGCATGGACGGGCTCTCAAGATTAGGTCAGTGCGAATATAAGGTCCGCGCGCCTTTCCCGCCACCGACTTTACTTTTCTTTACCTGCGGCCCGCCGCATTGAGCCGGTAGACAAAGTGCGCACGGCTGTTGGCCGGATTGTCCGGTTCGAGCTCGCCGGCAGCGGCGCGCACGAAGCCGGCCCGCTCCAGCGCACGCCATGAGGCGCGGTTCTCCGCATGGACCGGAACGATGATCGCCGGGGTGCCCGGGTCGTCGTCCCACAGCAGCTCGGCGAAGGCGCCAATCATGGCCGAGCCGATTCCTTTGCCCAGCGCGTCGGGCGGCCCCACCAGGTAGTCGATGCTGCTAGCGACGGCCGGCACGGCGAGCAGCTGGGCCAGTTCGTCCAGGTACTGCGGGTAGGCGCCGAGCCGGAACCGCTGGACCAGGCCGACGGCCATGCCATCGCAGTGCGCGATGAAGACTTCGGCCGGTTCGCTGCCGTCGACGCAGCCGCCGTAGCTCGCTTCGAGTCCGGCGGGCGACGAATCGTCATTCCACCAGAGCGCGACATGGGGCATGGTCAGCCAGCTGGCCAGCAGCGGGAAATCATCGCGGCTGATCGGCGCAAACGTGAAGGCGTTCAGCTGCGGCTCATTGCTCATCGTGGCACTCGAGCCCCAGCTTGCGCAATTGTTCGATGGCCTGGAAGCGCCGGTTCACGCCCAGCTTTGCATACACGTTTTTCATATGCGACTTCAGGGTATTGAGCGAGACGAATAGCGAATCGGCCATTTTCTGGTTCGAGTCGCCCTTGACCAGCAAGACCACGACCTGGCGTTCCTTCTTGCTGAATAATTGGGACAGCGACGTCTCGGCGATTTCCGCACTCGGCTCGCTGGGAAAGCAGGCCAGCAGTGCCAGCGCATCGGCACTGTAGCTGGCCGCGCGCACCATTTTCTTGAGCAGCTCGGCCAGCGGCGCGCCTTCGTCGAGGAACAGGCGCAGCAGGCCGGTATTCCTGGCCAGGTCCAGGCATTCGCGCAGCACCGGCAAGGCCTCGGCGCAGGCTTTGTTGGCATGCAGCGCCAGCGCCTGCAGCAGCAGGATTTCGATCGTCACCGTGCGGCGCTGGCCTTCGGCATCCGGGCGCAGACGGGCCAGCAGCGCGAGCGCGTCGTCGGTCCTGCCCTGGCTGATGAAGCAGCGCACCAGCACCAGGTATTCTGCTTCGCGGCCCACCGACAGCGTTTCGCCCAATGGCAGCTGGGCCGCTTCGCTCCACTGCGCCACCAGCTCGTGCCGTTCGCGGCTCAGGTACATGCGGCCGATCGCCGCCGACAGCGGCGGCAGGTCGACCACGAAGCGGCCCGCATATTTGCGCAGTGCCTGTTCGCGCTCCGGGTTCAGGCCATCCCCGGCCAGCCCCATGGTCCAGCGCGTCTGGGCCAGCAGCACATGGCCCCATGCATTCCCGTATTGCATGCCGTTGGCCGTCATCTCCACCCCGCGTTGCAGATGGCGTTCGGCGCCGGCCAGGTCGTTCATTTCATAGGCCAGCTCGCCCAGGCCCATGTGCAGCATGCCGCACGCGGGGAAGTCCTGCCAGCCGGCGTCGGTGCACTCCTGCAGCGTTTGTTCGTACAGCTGCTTGGCGCTTTGCAGCCGGCCGCGCAGCAGCTGCATGCGCGCCAGGCCGAGCACCGCGGTGATCGGAATGAGGACATTGAACTTGGCGTCGGCCAGGCTGGCGTGGCGCCCCAGCAGAACCTGGGCATCGACGAAATTGCCGCTGACGAAATAGCACACGCCCAGGCTGATCGCGGCCACGTTGTGCAGCGCGCGGCCGGGCGCGAACGAGGCGTGCGCCTGCTGCAGGTGGGCGATGGCCGCGTCGATTTCGCCGCAGTAGGCAAAGCGGCAGCCGCGCAGCAAGGCCGCCTGGCCCAGCATGGCGCGCTCGTTGCTGCCGATCGGCGCCTCGTGGAAATCGGCCAGGCACAGTTCCACGCTGCGGATATGCTGTTCCATCGCCGTCAGGTTGTCGGCATAAAAATAGCCCCACGCGCAGGTCAGCGAAAATTTCGGACTGCGCGCCAGCGTCGCGGCCGGCAATTCGCTGGCCCAGACCAGCGCCTTGTTGATCTGCCCGTGCGAAAAGATGCCGCCGCCATGCTGTTCGATCATGGCCAGCGCGGCGTCGAATTCTTCGGCCTTGATGGCGTGGCTGATTGCCTCGGGTATCAGGTTCTGCGCGCTGAACCACTGGCTGGCGCGCCAGTGCAGCGGTTTGACCAGTTCTGGCGTCGCCTGGCGCAGCCGGCTTTGCAGCAGCGCGTTGAACAAATGGTGATATCGGTACCAGACGCGCTGGTGGTCCAGGCCGAGCACGAACATATTGCTGCGCTCGATTTCGTCGAGCATGGCGCGGCTGTCGGAGCGCTGTGTCACGGCGTCGCACAGCGGCGCGCTGAAACGCTCCAGCAGCGAGGTGTACAGCAGGAAGTCCTGGACCTCCTCGGAGCGGCTGCGCAAAACTTCGTCGAGCAGGAAATCGGTGATGTGGCGGTCGTCGCCGGCGAAGCTGGCGATGAAGCGGGCCTTGTCGGCGCTATGCTTGAGCGATACCGCGGCCAGCTGCAAGCCGACGATCCAGCCCTCGGTACGGTTGGCCAGCGTCTCGACCTGCGCCGCGGGCAGGCCGAAGCGCATCACCTCGTTGCAGAACTTGCGCGCCTCCTCCAGCGTGAAGCGCAAGTCATTGGTCCGGTACTCCCGCAGTTTGCCCTGCCCGCGCAGGCGCGCCAGCGAGAACGGCGGGTCGCAGCGGCTGGCGAAGATCAATTGCAGCTGCGGCGCCTGGTGTTCGACCAGCGAGGCGATGGCCTTGTGGACGCTGGCGTCGTGCACCGTATGCAGGTCGTCGAGGATCACGCACAAGGGCTCGGGCAGGTCGCAGAACTGGTTCGCCAGCGACAGCATCAGGCCGACGATGGGCGGCGGCGGCGCCGAATCGAGCATGTGCGTGACCGCGCTGCCCAGGCCGGGAAACTGGCTCTGGATGGCGCTGACGAAGTGGGTCAGGAAGCGCAGCGGATCGTTGTCGTCGGCGTCGAGCGAAATCCACGCAACCCGGGTTTTCGTGGCCTTGGCCCATGAGGCGATCAAGGTGGTCTTGCCGTAGCCGGCCGGCGCGCAGACCAGGATCACGCTCGCGCCCGCGTCCGGCAGGGACAAGCGGGAGCGCAGCACCAACTCGGTTGGGCTGGTCGGTATCACCAGTTTGGTGGCAAGAATGTGATCGGTCGACAAATCTTGGCGTATCAAAAAAGTTTACGACACGGGCGGACGCGGCCAGATGTATGTATGCCACAACCAGGAAAAAGCATAGTAACAGCATATTTTCGTCGGGGGGAGGTTTGCGATTCAGGCCAAAAGCAGCCCGCATGCACCGGCCGGGCAGGACTCAGCCAGGCGCGGCTGGTCTATGCACATTGCTTCCCGTTGTTGGATGCTGCGTTCAAGGGAGCCGATGCTAGCTGATCGGGGCGCAAGAAGCGTCACCACAAAGGGTGAATTCCCGGGGTGAGCAGGGGCTTAGTGATAAACTGCGGCCCTGACACATCACCACAGCAGACCCATGACTACGCCAACCGACAAGCCCGCCCCGACCAAACGCGCCCTGAAGCGCGCCGAGAAGGTCGCCAACCCGTTCCTGGACAGCGAAACGCACGCCCGGATGCGCGACTACACCGAGCGCGAAGCCGCCGTCGGCAAGGAACTGAAGGCGATCGCCGAGCGCGGCGCCGGCAAGCGCTGCCCCGATCCGCGTTCGTCGCCGTCGCTGGCCACGTTGCGCCCGATCGTCAAGAAGGGCGTGTCGCTGGCCGAGATGTTCGACCGGATCGCCGCCGGCACTGAAAAAGGGCTGTGGGAACCGTGGATGACTGTGTTTGGTTTCGAGCTGAAGTCGGTCAACTACACGCAGACCCCGCGCAACGCGCACCTGGCGCTGGACCTGGGGCTCGATTCCAAGGCCGGCATGATCTTTTCCAAGATGGGCGTGACCAACTGGCGCAGCCAGGCGGCCGAAGACTGCTTCGAGCTGAAGGTCGAAAAGGCGACCGAGAAGTCGTTGTTCACGGCGTACGCGATCTTTCATCTCGATCCGGCCAAGTAGAAGCGCAGAATTCACCGCATCCGTTAAGTCGACAAGAATAAACCACCGTCGTCCCCGCGTGCGCGCACTGCTGTCCGGAATAAAGTTCTTGACCTGCACTTAGAATAGACCTCCTTGCATTTGGGCGGCAAATTGGGCGTCTCGTCGTCGCCTTCGAAAGGGAGATTCTTCTGCTTCGAAGTGCTG
>JANYGW010000054.1 GCA_025359245.1 Massilia sp. | reverse complement strand
GAAAGTCATCTTCGCGTCGGCCGCGCCGCCGGTGATCTTCCCCAACGTGTACGGCATCGACATGCCGACGCGCGACGAGCTGATCGCCTACGGCCGCACCACCGAGGAAGTGTGCCGCGAAATCACGGCCGACGCGCTGGTGTACCAGGATATCGAGTCGCTCAAGCGCGCGGTGTCGGACGTCAATCCGGCGCTGACCAATTTCGAGGCCTCGTGCTTCGACGGCATCTACATCACCGGCGACGTGTCGCAAGACTACCTCGACAAGATCGAATACGCGCGCCACAATCCGAAGGCGCCCGGCCCGGAAGACGCCGGCCGCTCGCAGCTCAATCTGAATCTGGCCACCACCGAAGGGTGATGACCGACCCGGCGCCGCCACTGGCCGCGCCGGTTTTTTTTTGCTTTCCACGGCTATCATGAACGATAAAAAAAACTACGGCTTCACGACCACCATTTTGCATAGCGACCGCCGCAAGGGCATCGAGCACGGCTCGCTGCACAAGCCCATGCACACCTCGGTCGCCTTCGGCTACAGCGACGCGCGCCAGCTGGCGTCCGTGTTCCAGGGCAAGGAGCCGGGCTTCCGCTACGGCCGCCAGGGCAACCCGACCGTCTCGGCGCTGGAAGAGAAGGTCAACCAGATGGAGCAGGGCGTCGGCACGCTGTGCTTCGCCACCGGCATGGGCGCGATCGGCGCCGTGTTCCAGTCGCTGCTGCGCGCGGGCAGCCACGTCGTGTCGTCGGCCTATTTGTTCGGCAACACCAACAGCCTGTGGCAGACCGCCGCCGGGCAGGGCATCGACGTGGCGTTCGTCGACGCCACCGACGTCGCCCACGTGGCCGCCGCCATCACGCCGCAGACCCGCATCGTGTTCGTCGAAACCATCGCCAATCCGCGCACGCAGGTGGCCGATTTGAAGCGGATCGGCGAGCTGTGCAAGGAACGCGGCCTGCTCTACATCGTCGACAACACGATGACGTCGCCCTATCTGTTCCGGCCCAAGCTTGTCGGCGCCGGCCTCGTCATCAACGCCCTGACCAAGTCCATCGGCGGCCACGGCAACGCGCTCGGCGGCAGCCTGACCGACACCGGCGCCTACGACTGGACGCGCTATCCCCACATCGCCGACAACTATAAGAAAGCCGCGCCGGCGCAGTGGGGCCTGGCGCAGATCCGCGCCAAGGGCTTGCGCGATTTCGGCGCGTCGCTGGGGCCGGAGGCGGCGCACCACATCGCCGTCGGCGCCGAGACGCTGGCGCTGCGCACGGTGCGCACCAACAGCAACGCGCTGGCGCTGGCGCGCCTGCTGGAAGCGGACGAGCGCGTCGCGGCGGTCCACTATCCGGGCTTGGCCTCGCATCCGCAGCACGCCATTTCGAGCGAACTGTTCCGCAGCTTCGGCTTTTTGCTGAGTTTTGAGTTGAAGGAGGGCATAGACTGCTTCGACTTCCTGAACCGGCTGACGGTGGCCATCCCGGCCAGCAACCTGGGCGACAACCGCACGCTGATTATTCCCGTCGCCCACACCATCTTTTACGAGATGGGCGCCGAGCGGCGCGCGTCGATGGGCATCGCCGAGTCGCTGATACGGGTCTCGGTCGGCATCGAAGACGAGGATGATTTGCTGGACGACTTCGCCACCGCGCTGGAAGGCTGCTAAGTGTAGCGGCGAGCCGCCGCATCGCACGGTCGCGGAGATGGCCCGTGCGGCAAAAAAGGGTCAGACCACGGTTTCGAATGCATCCCTCGAAACCGTGGTCTGACCCTTATGTCCGCGGCGCGGCGCCGCCGGCTTCACACCACCGTCAATGCCAGCTGCGCATCAGGCCGACGGCCAGGCCTTCGAGCGCGAACTCGTCGGCTTCCGGGTCGACCTTGATGATCTTGAAGTCCGGGTTTTCCGGCAGCAGTTCGATCAGCGATCCGGTCTTGCGGTAGCGCTTGACGGTGACGTCGTTGCCGATCCGCGCCACGACGATCTGGCCGTTCTTGGCGCTGTCGACTTTTTTCACGGCCAGCAAGTCGCCGTCCATGATGCCGGCGTCGCGCATCGATTCGCCGCGCACCTTCAGCAGGTAATCGGGCTTGGTCGAGAACAGCGCCGGGTCGACGCTGTAACTCGTTTCCAGGTTTTCCTGCGCCAGCATCGGCGAGCCGGCGGCCACGCGGCCGATCAGCGGCAGCGAAATCATCAGCGACGCCGGGATCTTCGACGCGGACGGTTCGGCGTGCACGCCCAGCAGGCGGATGCCGCGCGAGGTGCCGGCCGCGATTTCGATCGCGCCCTTGCGCGCCAGCGCCTGCAAGTGCTCCTCGGCCGCGTTGGCCGATTTGAAGCCGAGCTCGTTGGCGATTTCCGCGCGCGTCGGCGGGAAGCCGGTGTTTTCGATGGCGTCCTTGATCAGATTGAGAATTTGTTCTTGCCGTGCGGTGAGCTTGATCATGGGTGCGGGTGCCAAGGTTAGGGGCTGTGTATATAGACAGTCTGTATTTTTGTACAGTATGCGCTTGAATGCAAGGGTATTTCTTGCTTTGGCCGAAATAATGTGAAAAATATCGCCGCCTGCCGCACCCGGCCGCGCCGCGCCCTCCCTTTACCTTGCCTAAAAAAGCTGCTATAGTAGCCGGCTTACCTCTTCCCACACCTGTCTTGACGCCAGGGTGGGCTATTTTCACAGTCCTTAAGGGAGTCTACATGCGTCACTATGAAATAGTATTTATCGTCCATCCGGACCAGAGCGAGCAAGTGCCCGCCATGATCGAACGTTACAAAGCCAGCGTCACGACGCGCGGCGGTTCGGTTCACCGTGTTGAAGATTGGGGCCGCCGTCAAATGGCTTACTCGATCCAGAAACTGGCCAAAGCACACTACATCTGCCTGAACATCGAATGCGACAACGAGACCCTGGTCGAGCTGGAAACTGCATTCAAATTCAATGATGCCGTGTTGCGTCACCTGACCGTTAAAATGAAGAAAGCGGAAACCGCTCCTTCGCCGATGATGAAGTCGGTACAACGTGAAGATGCAGCGAAATCCCATCGTGCTGAAGCTCCAGCGGCCGCAGTCGCCGCTCCTGCGGCTGCCTGATTGAGCGGGAATCCGAGCTGAACGAACTCCACTTTATCGCCCTCATCGCCGAACGGGACGCCTTGCGCTACACCCCGGCCGGCATGCCGATTGTGAATGCAGTATTGCAGCACAGTTCGCAGCAGATGGAGGCGGGCATCGCCCGCTTGAGCGAGTTTGAAGTGTCCGCGGTCGCCGCAGGCGAAATTTCAGGCCGTTTCAGTCAGGCGCCGCTCGGTGGCGTATATCAGTTCACCGGATTTCTGAACAAGAAGACCCGCAATAGCAAAAGCCTGGTGTTTCACATCATTGATTTTAGTGCTGTCTCTGACAGTGCCCCCATTTAGATACAGGAGCCTCACATGGCATTCGGTAAAAAGTTCGACAAAAACAAGCTCAAGCTGAAAGAAAAGCGCAAGCAACAGAATCCTTTGTTCAAGCGTAAGAAATTCTGCCGCTTCACCGCTGCTCACGTGGAACAGGTCGACTACAAAGACGTCGACACGCTCAAAGATTTCGTCCAGGAAAACGGCAAGATCATGCCAGCACGTCTGACCGGTACCAAGGCGCACTATCAGCGTCAAGTGGACACCGCCATCAAGCGCGCTCGCTACCTCGCGCTGCTGCCTTACACCGATCTGCACCACGCTTAATCGCGTCGTCTAGATAAGATCCTGGAGAGAACTATGCAAATCATTCTGTTAGAAAAAGTCGTCAACCTGGGCAACCTGGGTGAAGTCGTTAAAGTTAAAGACGGTTACGCACGTAACTTCCTGATTCCGCAAAAAATGGCTCGCCGCGCGACCCAGACCGCTATTGCCGAATTCGAAGTCAAGCGCGCCGAACTGGAAAAAGCTGCCGCGGCCAAGCTGGCCGTATCGCAAGCCCAAGGCGAGAAACTGAACGGCATGACCGTGACCGTTTCGCAAAAAGCTGGCGTCGATGGCCGTTTGTTCGGTTCCGTCACCAACTTCGACATCGCTGAAGCGTTGACCAAAGCTGGTTTCGCTGTCGAGAAATCGGCTGTGCGCATGCCTACCGGCCCGCTGAAAACCACCGGTGAGCATCCTGTCACCGTGGCACTGCACACCGACGTCGTCGTCGAAGTGACCGTTGCCGTCGTGGGCGAAGCTGCCTAAATCCAAGGCGGGCAACTTGCCCGCCGACGATGCCGCATCCAAAAAAGCCGGGCTTGCCCGGCTTTTTTATCGCCTGTGTTTCGTCCTAAACACAGCGGGCCTAAAACGCCGCGACAGTGTCCGACCCCGGTCTTGAGCCTGATTTCCGCGCGGCGGATATATCCTCGCGGCCATCTTTTTTCTCCCCAAATTTTTGCCCGACCGCCTAAGCAGGTATAATTCGCGCCATGAACGCCCCCTCCGATCCGCAAGTCGATTCACTCCGCATTCCGCCGCACTCTATCGAAGCAGAACAGTCCGTCATCGGCGGCTTGCTGCGCGATAACGCGGCGTTCGACCGCATCGCCGACTTCATGCACTCGGATGACTTCTACCGCTATGACCACCGCATCATCTTCGAACAGATCATCAAACTGATCAACGCTTCGCGCCCGGCCGACGTCATCACCGTGTTCGAAGCGCTGACCTCGCTGGGCAAGGCGGACGACGTCGGCGGCCTCGCGTATCTGAACGCGATGGCGCAGAACACGCCGTCGGCCGCCAACATCCGGCGCTACGCCGAGATCGTGCGCGACCGCGGCATCTTGCGCAAGCTCATCACCGTGGCCGACGAGATTTCCGGCCAGGCCTTCAGCCCGCAGGGCAAGGAAGTCAAGCAGATGCTCGACGAGGCCGAGTCCAAGATCTTCGCCATCGCCGAACAGGGTTCGCGCGGCACCCAGGGCTGGGTCGCCGTGCAGCCGCTGCTGACCCAGGTGGTCGAGCGGATCGACGAACTCTACAGCCGCGAAAACCAGAGCGAAATCACCGGCGTGCCGACCGGCTTCATCGACCTCGACCGCATGACCTCGGGCTTGCAGGCCGGCGACCTGGTCATCGTGGCCGGCCGTCCATCGATGGGCAAGACCGCGTTTTCCGTCAACATCGGCGAGAACGTCGCCATCGAGGCCGGCTTGCCGGTGGCGATTTTTTCCATGGAGATGGGCGGCACCCAGCTGGCGATGCGTATGCTGGGCTCGGTCGGCCAGCTCGACCAGCACCGCTTGCGCACCGGCCGCCTCAACGACGAGGATTGGCCGCGCTTGACGCACGCCATCCAGAAAATGAACGACGCCCAGCTGTTCATCGACGAAACCCCGGCCCTGAACCCGATCGAGCTGCGCGCGCGCGCGCGCCGGCTGTCGCGCCAGTGCGGCAAGCTGGGCCTGATTATCGTCGACTACCTGCAGCTGATGACGGGCAGCCAGCCGGGCGACAACCGCGCCTCCGAAATTTCGGAGATCTCGCGTAGCCTCAAGGGCCTGGCCAAGGAGTTGCAATGCCCGGTGATCGCGCTGTCGCAGCTGAACCGCTCGCTCGAGCAGCGCCCCAACAAGCGTCCCGTGATGTCCGACCTGCGCGAGTCCGGCGCGATCGAGCAGGATGCCGACGTCATCATCTTCCTGTATCGCGATGAAGTTTATAACCCCGACTCGCCCGATAAAGGCACGGCTGAAATCATCATCGGCAAGCAGCGTAACGGCCCGATCGGCGCCGTGCGCCTGACCTGGATCGGCCAGTACACCAAGTTCGGCAACTACAGCGGCAGCCTGGCGATGTACCAGGGCGACTAATCCCCGATGACGGGCCCATGCATCGCCGATGCCTAGGCTATCAATCGTCGACTTATCCTTTGCGCGGCCCGCTCCGGTCCACCCCGGCGGGCGGCGCAGCAATTCGAATTTATGAACGGAGAATGACCATGTTTGGACGACTGATGCCCACCGAGGGCAAATTTTTTGAATTGTTCAACCAGCACGCCGAACTGTGCGTCAAAGGCGCCAAGGAAATGCTGGGCCTGATGACCAATTTCGACGACCTGGAAAACCGCGTGCACGCCATCGAGAGCATCGAAAAGCAGGCCGACAAGATCACCTACGCCACGGTCGACATGTTGCACAAGACCTTCATCACGCCCATCGACCGCGACGACATCCACAAGCTCATCACGCGCATGGACGACATCCTCGACCTGCTGGAAGACGCGGCCCAGACCGTCTCGCTGTACGACCTGCATTCGGTCACGCCGGAAGCCAAGCGCCTCGCCGAGCTGGTGCTGGCCTGTACCGAGAAGGTGCGCGACGCCGTGGCGCTGCTGCACAATATGGACAATTCGCGCCAGATCGTCGCCATCTGCGAAGAGATCGACCGCCTCGAATCGGACGCCGACCACGTCATGCGCGCCGCCATGTCCAAGCTGTTCCGCGACGAACCGGACGTGCGCAACCTCATCAAGATGAAGGCCATCTATGAAATCCTCGAAACGGTCACCGACCGCTGCGAGGACGTGGCCAACATCATCGAAGGCATCATCGTCGAAAACGCCTAACGGTCGCCGCGGCAAACCAGACAACAACTAAAAAACTCTCATGCATACCCTACAACTGAGCATCTACGTGCTGGGCCTGTTGATCGGCCTGGCGCTGGTGTTTGACTTCATGAACGGCTTCCACGACGCCGCCAACGCCATCGCCACCGTCGTCTCGACCGGCGTGCTCAAGCCGCAGACGGCCGTCGCCATGGCCGCCGTGTTCAACTTCATCGCCATCTTCGTCGTCGGCCTGGGCGTCGCCGCCACCGTCGGCAAGGGCACCATCGACCCCGGCGTCGTCGACCAGTACGTCATCTTCGGCGCCCTGGTCGGGGCCATCGCCTGGAATCTGTTCACCTGGTATTACGGCATCCCGTCGTCGTCGTCGCACGCGCTGATCGGCGGCCTGGTCGGCGCCGCCGTCGCCAAGTCCGGCACCGGCGCGCTGGCCGGCGGCGGCCTGCTGAAAACCGTGGAATGGATCGTCCTGTCGCCGCTGCTGGGCTTCATCTTCGGCTCGCTCATCATGTTGCTGGTGTCGTGGCTGTTCGTGCGCTCGACGCCGCGCCGCGTCGACAAATGGTTCCGCCGCCTGCAACTGTTCTCGGCCGCCAGCTACAGCCTGGGCCACGGCGGCAACGACGCGCAAAAGACGCTGGGCATCATCTGGATGCTGATGATCTCGTCCGGCCACCTGTCCAAGGCGGCGACCTCGCCACCGGCATGGGCCATCATCGCCTGCTATGCGGCGATCAGTTTCGGCACGCTGTTTGGCGGCTGGCGCATCGTCAAGACCATGGGCCAGAAGATCACCAAGCTCAAGCCGGTGGGCGGCTTCTGTGCCGAAACCGGCGGCGCGATCACCCTGTTCGTCGCCAGTTTCCTTGGCGTGCCGGTATCGACCACGCACACCATCACCGGCGCCATCGTTGGCGTTGGCGCGGCGCAGAAGATGTCGGCGGTGCGCTGGGGCGTGGCCGGCAATATCGTGTGGGCCTGGTTCCTGACGATTCCGGCGGCGGCCTTCATGTCGGCCGTGGCCTGGTGGATCGGCCACAAGATCATGTAAGGGTCTCGGCCCGGCAAAAAGCCCCCGCCTGCCTTCAAGCAGACGGGGGCTTTTTTACGCTTGTATTTATGAAATTGGCAGGTTAGTATCGCTTTCCGTTGTGAAATTTTACTACATCAAAGGCGCGCCAGTTTCCATGAATACGACAGAAATCTTCCTGATGGCCATGCTGTTGATCTTTTCCGTGCCGTACCTGATCTGGCGCCTGGGGCGCACCGATTACTACGCGCCATTGGTGGTCGTGCAGATTATTGCCGGCATTTTGCTCGGCCCCGGCATCCTGGGCGCCGCATATCCGGATTACTACAAATTCGTGTTCAATCCTTCCGTGATCCTGGCCCTGAATGGCATCGCCTGGTGGGCGGTGATGATATTCGTGATGATCGCCGGGATCGAGCTCGACCTGAAGAAGGCCTGGGAACACCGCCGCGAAAGCAGCATCACGGCCGGCCTGGCGCTGGGCATGCCGCTGGTCCTCGGCTGCGTGGCCGGCTTTTGCATGCTGGGCTACGCCGGCTGGATCGGCCCCAAGGCGCTGACCTGGCAGTTCGTGCTGGGCGTGGGCATGTCGTGCGCGGTGACCGCCTTGCCGATCCTGATCCTGCTGATGGAAAAGCTGGACATCCTGCGCCAGCCGATCGGCCAGCGCATCCTGCGCTACGCCAGCCTGGACGACATCGCGATCTGGGGCGTGCTGGCGCTGATCCTGCTCGACTGGAACCGGGTCGGGCGCCAGGCCGGCTTCCTGGCGGCGTTCGCGCTGGCCACGTTCGGTTTCCGGCGCCTGATGACGTGGCTGAAGGAGTCGGACCGCTGGTACGTGGCGCTGATCTGGCTGGCCGCGTGCGGCTTCGGCGCCGACTGGTCCGGGCTGCACTTCATGGTCGGCGCCTTCCTGGCCGGCGCCGTCATGGATGCGCACTGGTTCAACCAGGAGAAAATGGATTTGATGCGCCATCATGTGCTGCTGGCCGTGATGCCGGTGTTCTTCCTCAGTACCGGGCTGCGCACCAACTGGGCCGTTGGCGGCCAGGCCGTGTTCGTCGCCGCCGGCGTGCTGCTGGTGGCGTCGGTCGCCGGCAAGCTGATCGGCACTCACGTGGCCGGCAAGATCCTCAAGTGGGAAAAGGGCGAGGCCAGCATCATCGGCTGGCTGCTGCAGACCAAAGCGCTGATCATGATCATTTTCTGCAATATCCTGCTCGACAAGCAGATCATTACCAGCGAGACCTTCACGGCGCTGCTGCTGATGGCCGTGGCCAGCACCATGCTGACGGTGCCGGTGGTGTATCCGAAGCTGCAGCGCATGCGGCACCTGATTTTCCGCAGCGCCGGCCTGGCGCCGGCGGCGCCGCCAGCGGAGCAGGAGCGGCGCCGCGCCTGACGCCGGCGCGCGCTACTTGATGCAGACCTGGCGCACCGTCTTGAAGTCGGTCAGGCCCTGCAGGACCTTTTCGATACCGTCCATTTTCAGCGTCAGCATGCCGTCCTCGAGCGCCGCCGTCAGCAGCGTGGCCACCCGCGCGTGCTCCTGCAGCAACTGCTTGATGCGGTCGGTGCCGAGCATCAGCTCGTGCAGTCCAAGCCGGCCGCTGTAACCCTTGTTGCACTCGGCGCAGCCTTGCGCGCGGTACAAGGTGAAGCGTCCGTCCGCATCGGCGTAGCGCTCGACCAGGCCGCCGAATGTCCGCGCGCGCTCCGCCGTCGGGGCGGCGACGAAGGCAGCGGTGTTGACCAGCTCCGCGCAGTATTCGGTCAGCAGTTGCTCGATCTCGTCGGGCGCCGGATGGTAGGCCACCTTGCAATGCGTGCACAGGCGTTTGGCAAGGCGCTGGGCCAGCACGCCGAGCAGGGCGTCGGCAAAATTGAACGGGTCCATGCCCATGTCGAGCAGGCGCACGATCGATTCGGGCGCCGTGTTGGTATGCAGCGTGGCGAACACCAGGTGGCCGGTCAGCGAAGCCTCGATGCCGATGCTGACGGTCTCCTTGTCGCGCATTTCGCCGACCATGATCACGTCCGGGTCGGCGCGCAGGAAGGCCCGCATCACGGTGGCGAAATCGAGCCCCGCCTTGCGGTTGACCTGCACCTGGCGCAAGCCCTTCTGGGTGATTTCGACGGGGTCTTCGGCGGTCCAGATCTTGGTGTCGGGCGTATTCAGGTAGTTCAGCACGGAGTGCAAGGTGGTGGTCTTGCCCGAGCCGGTCGGGCCGCACACGAAAAACAGCCCGTACGGTTTGTCGACCGTGTTGCGCAGCCGTTCGAGCGTCATCGGCAGCACGCCCAGCTTGTCGAGCGGGACGGCGTCGCCCGCGGCCAGGATCCGCATGACGACGTCTTCCACGCCGCCGGTGGAGGGAATGGTGGCGACCCGCAGTTCGATGTCGAGCGGGCCGTACTTGATGAACTTGATCTTGCCGTCCTGCGGCTTGCGCCGTTCCGAGGTATCGAGGTCGCACATGATCTTCACGCGCGCCACCAGCGCATTGCGGTAGCTGGCCGGGATGTCGGTGTAGGGCAGCAGCGCGCCGTCCTTGCGAAAGCGGATCCCGGTACGGCCGTTGCCGGGCAGCGGTTCGATGTGGATGTCCGACACGCCCTGGCGGTAGGCATCCATGATGACCTTGTTGACCAGCTTGACCAGTTCGGTCTCGACCGCCTCCGAGACTTTGGCCGCCCCTTCGCTCGTCTCCTCCTCGGACATGCCGGACAGCAGTTCGCGCAATGAGCTGCCGTCGCTGCGCGCGCTGGTCCCGAAAAACAGGTCCATGGTGCTCCTGAATTCGCCGCGCGTGGTCACGCAATAGCGCACGTGCGACTTGGGGAAGACCTGGTTGACGATGCGGCTGGCCTTGACCCGTTCCGGATCGAGCGCCAGCACCAGCAGGCCATCCTTGTCTTCATCCAGCGGCAGCCACTGGTTTTCCTCGACATACTGGGCCTTCAGGTTCTTGAGCAGGAACACCGGCTTGAGGCGGCCTTCCCGGAACGGTTCGTACGGAACGTTGAAGTGGCGCGCCAGCGCCGCGCCGATCTGTTGCGCCTTGAGGTGGTAGTCGTCGATCAGTACGTCTTCGATATCGACCAGCCGTGCGCGCGCGCTGCGGATCGCAATATCGAGCTCGGGAGTGGACAGCGTGGCCTCGAACACCAGGCCTTCATATTTGCTTGGGGATCCCATGCGCGTCTCGCCAACTCAATCAATAGGGTCTCCTCATAATGTGGCAATTATGACAATTGTTATTGATATCGATCACCAGACTGTCAGGCAAACCCGACGTCCCGCCAGTTTAGGACAGTCCGAACAGGTCGTGCGCGTCGAGGATCGCGTAGACGATCTCGGGATGCTGGTCGAGGCAGCGCCGGATGGCGGCCGGAATCGCCTGGCGCGTCTTGCGGCACAGGCCGGGCAGCGCGCCGAGCTGGATCGCCAGGCCGCGCACGGTACGCACTTCGACCGCGCTGGGGGCGATGCTCAGCGCGATGCCGAGCTGGTCGAACATCAGCTTGCCCACATGTTGCAGCTGCGCATAACTGTCGATGCGTTCTATCCGTTCCAGCAGTTTTTTTTCCTGTTCGCGGGTCAGCATCAGGATCCGCGTGTCGGCCTGCGGATCGGCCAGCAGGCGTTCGCGTTCGCACACGCACAGGCCGGGCGGGCATTCGACACGGATCGGAAAAGGCGGCGCTTGCTGCATGGGCGGCGAAGTAGGGTGGGCGAACGGATTGACAGGGTAGCGCCGCGCAGGCGCGCCTGTCAAACCTTTGCCGCACGCTAGCTTATTTGATGCACACCTGGCGCACCATCTTCAGGTCGGTAATGCCCGACAGAACCTTTTCGATGCCATCCATCTTCAGCGTCAGCATGCCGTCTTCGAGCGCGGCGGCGAGCAGCTGGGCCACCCGGCTGTGTTCCTGCAGCAGCTTCTTGACCTTGTCGGTGCCGATCATCAGTTCGTGCAGGCCGACCCGGCCCTTGTAACCCTTGTTGCACTCGGCGCAGCCGACCGGATGGTACAGGGTGAACTTGCCGCTCGCGTCGGCGTAGCGCTTTTTCCAGCCGGCCAGCACGGCCGCGCGGCCGGCGCTGGCGTCGGCCAGGAAGGTCTCGGTGGCCAGCAGCTCGACGCAAAATTCGGTCAGCATCAGTTCGATCTCGGCGTCGTCCGGATGATAGGCCGTCTTGCAGTTCGAACACAGGCGCTTGGCCAGGCGCTGCGCCAGGATGCCGAGCAGGGCGTCGGCGAAGTTGAACGGATCCATGCCCATGTCGAGCAGGCGCACGATCGATTCGGGCGCGCTGTTGGTGTGCAGCGTGGCAAACACCAGGTGGCCGGTCAGCGAGGCTTCGATGCCCATGCTGACAGTCTCCTTGTCGCGCATCTCGCCGACCATGATGATGTCCGGATCGGCGCGCAGGAAGGAGCGCATCACGGTGGCGAAGTCGAGTCCCGCCTTGCGGTTGACCTGCACCTGGCGCAGGCCCTTCTGGGTGATTTCGACCGGGTCTTCGGCGGTCCAGATCTTGGTCTCGGGCGTGTTCAGGTGATGCAGCACCGAGTGCAAGGTGGTGGTCTTGCCCGAACCGGTCGGGCCGCACACGAAGAACAGGCCGTACGGCTTTTCGATCGTCGTGATCAGGCGTTCCAGGTTATACGGCAGCACGCCCAGCTTGGCCAGCGGGATCGGCTCGCCCGCGGCCAGGATCCGCATCACGATGTCTTCGACGCCGCCGGCCGACGGAATCGTGGCGACCCGCAGCTCGATGTCGAGCGGGCCGTATTTCTTGAACTTGATCTTGCCGTCCTGCGGCTTGCGCCGCTCCGAGATGTCGAGGTCGCACATGATCTTCACGCGCGCCACCATGGCGCTGCGGTAGCTCGACGGGATCTCGATGTAGGGCACCAGCGTGCCGTCCTTGCGGAAGCGGATCCCGGTCTTGCCCTTGCCGGGCAGCGGCTCGATGTGGATGTCCGACACGCCCTGGCGATAGGCGTCGATGATGATCTTGTTAAGCAGCTTGACCAGTTCGTTTTCGACGGCTTCCGACACTTCGGCCGGCGCTTCGCCGTCCTCGGACTCGTTGTCCATGCCCGACAGCAGGTCGCCCACCGAGCTGCCGTCGTCGACCGCCGAGCCGAAGAACTGTTCGGCCGTCAGCGCGAATTCCTGGCGCGTGGTGACGCGGTAGCTGATTTTCGCCTTGGGGAAGATCTGGCTGACGATGCGGCTGGCGTTGACCCGCTCAGGGTCGATCGCCAGCACTACCAGGCCGTCCTTGCCGTCCTCGATCGGCAGCCACTGGTTCTCCTGGACGTATTGCGCCTTCAGGTTGCGCAGCAGTTCGATCGGCTTGATGCGCTCGGCGCGGTAGGGTTCATACGGGACCGCGAAAAACTTCGACAGCGAATCGCCGATCGCCCCCGCGCGCAGCTGGAAGTCCTGCACCAGCACGTCCTCGATATCGATTTCCTTCTTGCGCGCGGTGCGTCCCGCCAGTTCCAGTTCGGACGCGGTCAGCAAGGCCTCCGACACCAGGCCGTCGTAGCGGGTGCGCGGCGCTTGCGGCGGTTTGAGGCGCTGGCTGAAGGCCACCGACAGCGTGTCGCACAGTTCCTTGACGCCGTCGGTGCAGATCTCGGAAAACGGGCCGCCGCTGCGGTTGTTGATGAACTGGATCACGCCCAGCAGTTCCTTGCTCTGCACCGAAATGAGCGGCGCCACCAGCATCTCGCGGGTGCGGTAGCCGGTGCGCTGGTCGACCAGGACCAGGAACGACAGGTCGGGCGAAAGGCGCTTCAGTTCAGCCTCGTCGTAGACGTCGCGGATGTTGACGGTCTTGCGCGTCTGCGCCACGTAGCCGGCGATGCTGGTCGGGTTGATGCGCAGGTTCAGGTCATTGAACGTGGTCAGGCCGGTCTTGACCTTGGAGACGATGTGCGTCTTCTCGGGCGTGATCGCATACAGCGTGAAGCGCTCGCTGTTGAACAGGTCGCAGAAGTCCATGCCCAGGTCGAGCATGATTTCATCGAGGTTGCTGGTGGCGTGGATCTTGGTGGTGACCGTCTGCAGTTTCTTGAAGAACTCCAGGCGCGCTGCGGTATCGGCTTCATTCATCGGTGGTCAGCTTTCGGTGTGCTCAGCCCAGGTGCACTTCCAGGCCTTCGTAGGCAAGATAAACAGACAGTCCTTCCGGCAGCGGCGCGCGGCGCGCCATCATTTCGGCGAATACGGCTTCGAGCTCGTCGTCGCTGCGGGTCGGTTCATGGTGGGTGCAGTACAGCGCTTTGGCGCCGACCCTGGCCGCCATGTCGAGCGCGGCGTCGAAGGTGCCGTGGCCCCAGCCCTGCTTGGCCGGATATTCGGTACGCGTGTACGAGCAGTCGACGATCAGCGCGTCGACGCCGGCCATGGCCTGGTCGACTTCGCGCCCGCGCTGCGCGATCTGCTGCTGAAACGGCGCATGGCGCGCGTCGTCGGCCGGGTACAGGTTGTAGAAGGGTTCATGGTCGCCGGTGAAAAACAGCGACTTGCCGTTGCAGCTGATCCGGTAGCCCAGGTTGGTCACCGGGTGGTTCATGACGACATTCTCGATCACGGCATCGCCGACTGCGACTGGATCGCCGATGTCGAGCGTGCGGTATTCGATGATGGCGTCCATCTGCGCTTCGCTGACCGGGAAGTAGCTGTTTTGCAGCTGCACGCCCAGCACATGTTCGATGCCGTTGCCGGTGACCGGGTCGAACGCGCCGTGCAATCGCACCCGGCTGCCCTTGATGAACAGCGGCGTAAAGAAGGGCAGGCCGTGGATGTGGTCCCAGTGGCTGTGCGTGATGAAGATGTTGGCGCTGACCGGCAGGCGGGTCAGCAGATGCTGGGCCAGCGCGAAAATGCCGGTGCCGGCGTCGAGGATGATCAGGCTGCCGTCGTCGCTGCAGACTTCGATGCAGGTGGTGTTGCCGCCGTAGCGCACGGTGCGCGGGCCGGGAGAAGGTATCGAGCCGCGCACTCCCCAAAACCGGAATTTCATGTATCGACCTCGCGATGCTGTCTGTCGCCCGATCATAGCCGTTTTGGGCGGCAATGGCTGCAAAAATGTTGCTCGAAAGAGAGTGTTCTGGAATCCGAGACAATTTGCCACGCTTTTTCATGCCGCGATATACACGGGCAGGGCGGGGCGCTACACTGGTATTCATTACGAGAATGCAACTTGTATTGGCAGAGCTGAAGATCCTTTTTCGTGGGCAGTCCAACATCATGCACACCTTGAGTCACCAACAGATTGCGCAGCGGCTCGACTTGCTGACCGAAGTGAGCGTCGCGCTCGGTAAAAGTCCCGATACCGACACCCTGCTCGACCGGATCCTGAAGGTCGCCAAGGCCATGACGCACGCCGACGGCGGCACCTTGTACCGGCCCTGCGCCGAACGCACCACCTTGTGCTTCGACATTTCGATCAACGACAGCCTGAGCATCTACCAGGGCGGCAGCAGCGGCAATCCGATCGCCATCGCCGCCGTGCCCCTGTTCTACGAGGACGGCAGCCCGAACCTGCATTCGGTGGCGGCGTATTCGGCCAACTCCGGCCAGTCGGTCAACATCGAGGATGTCTACGCGGCCGACGCCTTCAATTTTTCCGGCATGCTGTCGTTCGACGCGGCCTACGGCTACCATTCGCAGTCGTTCCTGACAGTGCCGATGAACGACCACGAGGGCGGCCTGGTCGGGGTGCTCCAGCTGATCAACGCGGTCGATCCCGAAAGCGGCCGGATCTGCGCCTTCTCGCCCACCGACCAGCGCTTCATCGAGGCGCTCGCGGCGCAGGCCGCGGTGGCCATCACCAACCAGCAGCTGGTGCTGCAGCTTGAAGAACTGCTCGAATCGCTGGTCAACCTGATCAACATCGGCATCGACGAAAAGTCGCCCTACACCGGCCGCCACTGCCAGTTCGTGCCCGAGCTGACGATGATGCTGGCCGAGGCGGTACACAATGCGGTCAGCGGACCAATGGCCGAATTCCGCATGACGGACAAGGACCGCAAGGAGCTGTGGATGGCCGGCCTGCTGCACGATTGCGGCAAGATCACCACGCCGGTGCATGTGGTCGACAAGGCCACCAAGATGGAGGCGATTTTCGACCGCATCCACATGATCGATACGCGCTTTGAGGTGCTGATGCGCGATTGCCAGATCCGCGCGCTGACCGAAAAGTGCGCTGCCCCGCATGACGCCGGCGCCATCGACGCGCGCCTGCACACCGAGCTGGCCGCGCTGCGCGACGACCGCGAGTTCCTGCGCGGCGCGAACGTGGGCGGCGAGGGCATGCCGGCCGCCGACCAGGAGCGCGTGCGCCAGATCGCGCGCTACCGCTGGACCGGCGTGGACGGGGTCGAGCGCGACTTCCTCGACGCCGATGAAACGACCAACCTGACCATCAAGTTCGGTACCCTGACCGATGTCGAGCGCAAGATCATCAACAACCATATCGTGGTGACGATCAGGATGCTCGAATCGCTGCCGTGGCCAAAGCACCTGGCCAATGTGCCCGAATATGCGGGCGGCCACCACGAGCGCATGGACGGCAAGGGTTATCCGCGCGGGCTGGACAAGTCGCAGATGTCGATCCAGGCGCGCATCATGGCCATTGCCGACATCTTCGAGGCGCTGACCGCGCGCGACCGGCCCTACAAGAAGGGCAAGATGCTGACCGAGTCGCTGCACATCCTCGGCAAGTTCGCCCTGAACGGGCATATCGATCCGGACCTGTTCGACATTTTCATCCGCAGCAAGATCTACCTGGTGTTCGCCCGCAAGAACATGGATGCGCGCCAGATCGACGAGATCGACGATCACCTGATCCCGGGCTACACGCCTTGAGCATGGCGCGCCTGCCGGCACTTTGGTCGAAGCGGCTGGCGCGCTACGGTGGACGGTGGGCGCTTGGCCTGCTGCTGACCCTGGCCAGCGTGCTGTACCTGCTGCCCTTGCATATTATTACCAGCGATTCGATCGAACGGATGGACGGTTTCTTGTCCGGCCTGCGCATGCGCATCGAGCAACCGCGCCTTGACAAGCGCATCGTCATCGTCGACATCGACGAGAAAAGCCTGGCGCTGGTGGGGCGCTTTCCATGGGGACGCGACGTCCAGGCCAATCTGGTGCGCCAGCTGACCGAGCACTATCAGGTCGGCGCGGTGGGCTTCGACGTGTCGTTTTCCGAGCCGGATACCTCGTCCGGTTACGCCGTGCTGGAGCAGCTGTCCAGGCGCCAGCTGGCTGGCGTGCCGGGACTGAAGGAGCAACTGGCCACGCTCAAGCCCGAAATGGATTACGACGGCCTGTTTGCCGAGGCGATGCGCGGCAAGCCGGTGGTGCTCGGGTATAACGTCTCGGAAAAGATGAAAAAGGGGCTGCTGCCGGCGCCCGCCTTCACGGTCGCCAGCTTGAACGGTCGTAATCTGCTGGCCTACGAACAGCAGGGATATGAAGCCAATATCGCGCGCCTGCAGCGCGAAGCCGCCGGCGCCGGGATCTTCACCACCATGGCCGACGCGGACGGCGTCATTCGCTCGTCGGCCTTGCTGTACCAGATAGGCGACGCCTACTATCCGACCTTGTCGCTGGCGACCGCCGCCGTGTATTTGAAGGCGCGCGCGATTTTTCCGCTGTTCGAGAAGAACGTCGACCAGACCTCGCAGGCCGAGCGCGAGTCGGGCGATGTCGATTACGTCACCTTGTTCCTCCCCAAGCGCAATATCAGCATACCGGTGGGCGAGGGGATGGTCGCCTTTGTGCAGTTTCGCGGCACTGGCGGGCCGCAGGGCGGGGCCTTTCGCTATGTGTCGGCGGTCGATGTGCTGACCGGCGCGGCGCCGGCCGCGCTGTTCAAGGACACCGTCGTCCTGGTCGGCACCACCGCGCCCGGCATCAACGACCTGCGCGTGACGCCCGTCAGCTCCACCTATCCTGGCGTCGAAGTGCATGCGAACATGATCAAGTCGATCCTCGACAACGACTTCAAGGGGCATCCGCCCAGCGGCTACGTGTTCGAGGTGCTGCAGGCGCTGGTATTCGGCCTGGTGCTCAGCTTCGCGCTGGCGCTGCTGTCGCCGCTCAAATCGATCGCACTGTCGCTCGCCGCGCTGGGCGCGGCGCTGGCCCTCAATTTCTATATGTACTACCAGCTTGGCGCCGTCCTGAACGCGGCCGCCATCGTGCTGCTGATCCTGGCGCTGTTCGTGCTCAACGTCGCTTACGGCTACTTCTTCGAGGTGCGCAAGAGCCAGGCGCTGGTGTCGCGCTTTTCGCAGTACGTGGCGCCCGAGCTGGTGGCCGAAATGGCGGATGATCCGGACCAGTACAATATGGACGGCGAAAGCCGCGAGCTGACCGTGCTGTTCGTCGACGTGCGCGGCTTCACCACCATCTCGGAAGGGCTAGAGCCGAAGGCGCTGCGCGAATACATCAACCTGTACCTGACCGCGATGTCGGTCGACATCCGCGACAGCCACCAGGGCACGCTCGACAAATACATCGGCGACGCGGTGATGGCGTTCTGGGGCGCGCCGGTGGCGTTCGCCGACCACGCCAGCCGTGCGGTGGCGACCTCGCTGCTGATGCTGGCCAGCGCAGCACGCCTGAACCAGCAGTTCGTCGCGCGCGGCTGGCCGCCGTTGAAGATCGGGATCGGCCTCAATACCGGCATCATGCATGTGGGCGACATGGGCTCCAAAATCCGCCAGGCCTATACCGTCATGGGCGACGCCGTCAACCTCGGCGCGCGCCTGGAAGGGATCACCAAGGTGTACGGCGTCGGCATCGCGGTGGGGCAGGCGACCCGCGATGGCGCGCCGGGTTTCGCCTACCGCGAATTGGACCGGGTGCGGGTCAAGGGCAAGAATATCCCGGTCGCGATTTTCGAGCCGCTCGGCGCGGACGGCACGCTCGATGGTGCCAAGCTTGCCGAACTGGCAAGCTGGAATGCCGCGCTGGCGCTGGTGCGCGCCCAGGACTGGGACCGCGCGCACGAGCGCATCGCGGCGCTGGCGGCGGCCAGTCCGGAGTGCGTGTTGTATCAGTTATACCTGGCGCGGATTGCCGCCTGGCGCGCGCATCCGCCGGGGCCGGACTGGGATGGCGCGACCAGTTTTGACACAAAGTAAAGACTCGTGACGCCGCACGCAACGCTTTTTCAGAATTTATCTTGTACGCATAGGAATTGCTTACGCGCAAGACAAAACCAGATTAGACTCGATTGATCCCCCGTACATTCTTCGAGTCCAGACCATGAGTCCACGCCCCGCGCGCCTGATCGCAGCTTCCCTCCTTGCAGCCGCCATGAGTACGGCCTGGGCCCTTGAGCCGGACCCGGCTCCGATCCGCTTTGACATCACCCGTTTCGACATCGCCGGCAACACCTTGCTGTCGGCCGCCCAGGCCGATGCCGCCGTGGCGCCCTACGTCGGCAAGGGACGCAATTTCGGCGACGTCCAGGCCGCGCTCGAAGCGCTCGAGGCGGCCTACCATGCACTGGGCTACCAGGTGGTCAGCGTCCGGCTGCCGGAACAGGAACTGAACCATGGCGTGGTCCGGCTGGACGTGGTGCAGTCGCGCATCGCGCACGTCAAGGTCAGCGGCAATGTGCATGTCGACGAGGCCAATGTGCGGCGCAGCCTGCCGACGCTGGTGCCCGGCCAGACGCCCAACCTGAACGACGTGTCGGCCAGCCTGCGCATGGCCAACGAAAACCCGGCGCGCAAGATCAAGCTGTCGCTGCAGGACGCCAGCACCGGCAATGACATTGACGCCAGCCTGGTGGTGACCGACGAGAAGCCCTGGAAAATCCTGTTCAACCTGGACAACACCGGCAGCGGCCCGACCGGCAAGACCCACGCCGGCGTGGTGCTGCAGCACGCCAACCTGTGGGGCCGCGACCATGTCGGCAGCTTCCAGTACACCACCACGGTGGAGGACCCGAGCAAGGTCAGCGTGTATGGTCTCGGCTACCATATTCCGCTGTACCTGGTGGGCGACTCGGTGGACCTGTACGCCAGCTATTCGAACATCGATTCGGGCTCGGTCAGCGCCGGCCTGTTCGACCTGGCGGTCAGCGGCAAAGGCGCGGTCTACGGCGCCCACTACAACCACACGCTGGTGCGGCGTGGCGAGACCGATGCGCACCTGGTGTACGGGGCCGAGGTCAAGGCCTTCAAGAACAGCGTGCTGTTCGGCGGCCAGAACCTGGGCAACGACATCACGGTGCGTCCGTTCAGCGTCGGCTACCTGGCCAATATGCCGCTCGGCGCGGGCGACGCCAGCGAATCGCTGACGCTGGTGCGCAACCTTCCGGGCGGCAGCCGCGGCGCCAGCGATGACTTCGCGCGCATCCGCGTGGGCGCCAAACCGGCCTACACGATCGTGCGCTTTGCCGCCGCCGTGACCCGGATGGTGGGCCAGGACTGGCAGGCGCGCGCGCTGCTCAACGGCCAATGGAGCCACGATGCGCTGGTGCCGGGCGAGCAGTTCGGCATCGGCGGCAGCACCTCGGTGCGCGGCATGGATGAACGCGCGATCTCGACCGATTCCGGGCTGGCCGTCAACGTCGAACTGTACACGCCCAACCTGTGCGCCGCGCAGGGCGCCTGGCAGTGCCGCGCGCTGGGTTTTTATGATGCCGCCAGCGGCAGCCGCAACCAGGCGCTGCCCGGCGAGATCGGCCGCACCACGGTCGGCAGCACCGGCCTTGGCCTGCGCCTGGCGATGGGCAGCAGCATCAACGTGCAGCTCGATTACGGCCATGTGCTGCAGGCCGGCGCGTCCAGCGGCGACCGCAACAAACTGCATTTCCGCATGGGCTTTGCCTACTAAGGGTGACACCAGATGACTATCCAAACCAACTCCCCCGTGCCCGCCCGCGCCTTGATGCGGCGCCTCGCTGCGCTGCTGGTCGCGGCCGCGTTCGTGCCGCTGCAGGCGGCGCCGGTCGCGCCCCAGGTGGTCAGCGGCCAGGCCACCTTTGTCCAGCAAGGCAATGTGTTCTCGATCACGAATACGCCGAACGCGGTGATCAACTGGCAAAGCTTCAACGTCAATGCCGGCGAAGTGACGCGCTTCATCCAGCAAAGCAGCGATAGCGCGGTACTGAACCGTATCCTGGGCCAGGATCCGAGCCAGATCCTGGGCGCGCTGCAGTCGAACGGCCACGTGTTCCTGATCAACCCGAACGGCATCCTGTTCGGGCGCGATGCGCGCATCGATGTCAATGGCCTGACCGCGTCCACGCTGGGCATGACGAATGCTGATTTCCTGGCCGGGAAAAATAACTTCGTGGCCGGCGCCGCGGCCCGCGCGCTGCTCAACCAGGGCACCATCACGACGCCGTCCGGCGGCAAGGTATTCCTGATCGCGCCGAGCGTGACCAACAACGGCGTCATCACCACCCCGCAGGGCCAGGTGGTGCTGGCCGCCGGGCACACGGTGCAACTGGTCGATTCGGCCAATCCGGACCTGCACGTGGTGGTCGCGGCGCCGCTGGACCAGGCGATCAACCTGGGCCAGATTATCGCGCAGGGCGGCAAGGTCGGCATCTACGGCGCGCTGGTCAACCAGCGCGGCGTGGTCAACGCCAACAGCGCGCAAATCGGTGCCAACGGCAAGATCGTGCTGCGCGCCAGCGGCGACGCCATGCTCGAAGCGGGCAGCGTGACCAGCGCCACCGGCGCCGGCACGGGCGGCCAGGTCAGCGTCGAGGGCCAGCGGGTCGGCATGACCGGCAACGCCAGCATCGATGTCAGCGGCGCCACCGGCGGCGGCACGGTGCTGTTCGGCGGCGGCTACCAGGGCAAGAATGCGCTGGTCAGCAATGCCCACGACACGCTGTTCGGCAAGAACGCCACGATCCTCGCCGACGCGACGCAGTCCGGCAACGGCGGCACGGTCGTGCTGTGGGGCGACGCCAGCACGCGCGCGCTGGGCGTGATTTCGGCACGCGGCGGTCTGGCCTGGGGCCAGGGCGGCCTGGTTGAAACTTCGGGCAAGTACCTGGACGTCAAGGGCTTGTCGGTCAACGCCACCGGACGCCATGGCGCCAACGGCACCTGGCTGCTCGATCCCTTCGATATCAACGTGATGATCGAAGGCGCTGCAACGCTCGCCGATGTCGACAATTTCGCCAATACGCCGACGTCCTCCACCATTGATCCGATGACGCTGGCCTCGGTCGCACCTGGCACCAACGTAGTGCTGCAAGCGACCCACGACGTGACGTTTTCGTCGCCCGTCAATGCACTGCTCGGTTCCGGCAGCCTGACGGTCGATGCCGGCAACAGCATCCATATTCTTGCCCCGCTGGCCACCGGCGGTGGCGCGCTCGCGCTGACGGCCAACCATCCGGGCGGCCCCGCCAGCGGCAGCGGCGTGATCGAGACGGGGATCAACGGCAGCATCGACACCGGCGGCGGCACCCTGACCATGACCGCCAGCCAGGTCGACCTGGCCGCGCCGCTGGCCACGCGCAACGGCAACCTCACCATCAATGGCGGCAACCAGGTCACGTTTGGACAGAATGTCGCCACCGGCAACGGGAACCTGATCGTCAACGCCAGCAGCATCCAGTTCAGCGGCAGCGGCACGTCGGCCGATACGGGCAGCGGCGCGATGGTGTTCAATACGATGGGCGGCCCGTTCTTCCTTGGGCGGGACTGGACGCTCAGTTCGGCCAGCTCGATCGCTGTCCTCGCCGACAGCATGGGATTGCTTGGCACGATGGGCGGATCGCAGGGCCTGCGGCCGGTGGTCAATTTCAATACCTACACGCAGAGCAAGGACCTCGATTTCAGCGTCGGGCGCGACAGCAGCGCGCTGCAGCTCGATCCGGCCTGGCTGGCCACGGTCGACGCGTCGTGGCTGATGATAGGCGCACCGTCGCACACCGGCATGATCCATGTGTATAACGAATACTTCGGCGGCCTGGCCAACAAGCTGACCTTCAACAACAGCAGCGATATGTGGATCTACAAGCCACTCATCATGCCAGCCGGTAGCGGCAGCGCGCTTGAGCTGCTGCTGTCGGGCACGAACAACATCGCCAGCATTAATACGGCACCGGACATCCAAAGCGCCGAAGTCATTCCCGGCGGACGGCTGGTGGGTGACAACGTGATCCTGCGCGCCAACAATATGTCGATCGGCGCCAGCATTACCGGCACCGGCACTAATGGCGGCTTTGTCACGCTGGTGCCGCACATGCCGACCGCGCAGATCCAGATCGGCGGCGGTGCCAGCGACGGCTTCGACTTGCTCGGGCTGGAGGACAGCGAACTGGCGCGCATCAGTACCCGCGCACTGCAGATCGGCGGTATCCCGGGCCAGAACGGCGCCCTGGTGGTCACGCCGGCAGGCATGGATTTCAGTGCGAACATGAGCGCCAGCAGCAAGTTGCTGTTGATGGCAGGAGTGGGTGATGTCCGCTTCGACGGCAACCTGACTACGCCGGGCGGGCTGTACCTGCAAGGCGCGCGTATCGATACCGCCGGCACGGCACGCGTCAAGGCGGACAGTATCCGTATCGACAGCACCATGGGCATCGGCGCCGGCGCCGGACCGTTCTACACCGAGACCAGCTACCTGACGGCGACCAACCTGATGGCGAACGGCGGCGACGTGATCAATATTTCGAACAACGGAACCCTGGAACTGGGCAACATTCACCAGGGCGGGCCGAACAACCAGGGATCGATCTCAATCAGCAATGCCGGCGCCATGACCTTGTCTGCAGTCGAGCCGGGAACCGGGCTGCCTGTATCGGTCGTGACTAGCGGCAGTGGCAATATCCAGTTGAAAACCTTGAGTCCGCTGACTATCCTCGGCGAAGTCAAAAACGACTTCGGCAACATCGCGCTCGAAGCCGGGAACGGCGGCTTGCTGACCATCGGCGCCACCGGCAAAGTGTCTTCGCTTGGGGGCAATATTGGACTGGTCGCCGGTGATGTCATCAATGATGGCAACGTCACTACCATGACGGGCAACATCAACGTGGCGGCAAACACGGTCACCGGCAGCGGTAGCTATAACGCGCCGGGCGGTTCTGTTACCGGCGTGCCAGTGACTCCGCCAACGATCCCTGATTGCCTGGCCAACCCTGCGCTGGCTGGCTGCACGGCGATCTTGAAGGCGGCACTGGACGCATGCGTCGTCAATCCGACGGGAATCTATTGCGGCGCCTTGCTGCCATCGCTGGCAGTCTGCGTCTCGGATCCGACTATCTACGGCTGCAGCGTGGTGCTGCCGACGCTGGCTGTGTGTATTGCCAACCCGTCGACGCCAGGCTGCTCGGCCGTGCTGCCGACGCTGGCCGTGTGCATTGCCAACCCAGCGACACCTGGCTGTTCGGCGGTGCTGCCGACGCTGGCCGTCTGCATCGCCAACCCAGCGACACCTGGCTGTTCGGCGGTGCTGCCGACGCTGGCTGTCTGCATTGCCAACCCAGCGACGCCGGGTTGCTCGGCCGTGCTGCCGACGCTGGCCGTCTGCATCGCCAACCCAGCGACGCCGGGCTGTTCGGCTGTGCTGCCGACGCTGGACGTGTGTATCGCCAACCCAGCGACGCCTGGCTGTTCGGCGGTGCTGCCGACGCTGGCTGTCTGCATCGCCAATCCAGCGACGTCGGGTTGCTCGGCCGTGCTGCCGACGCTGGCGGTCTGCATCGCCAATCCAGCGACGCCGGGTTGCTCGGCCGTGC
>JANYGW010000040.1 GCA_025359245.1 Massilia sp. | reverse complement strand
GCGGGGCGCGGCCGCGCGCCCGCGCGGTACTGGGTTTGAGCTAGATCAAACACTTGCGTTTTATCAATGGTCATGCACCGGGGAACACGTGAGAATACACACCAATGTGGGAGGGCAGGCCATGTACAACAAGATACTCATCACGACCGACGGCTCGGCCGTGTCGCGCCATACGGCTTGCGCCGGGGTCGAGTTCGCGCGCCAGATGGGCGCCCAGGTGCTGGTGCTGTACGTGGCGCCGACCTACCAGTATCCGGTCGCGGTGGAAATCATCCCGCCGTCCTACCCCACCGAGGAAGAATACGCGGCGCGCATGCGCCAGGTCGGCGGCGGGCATACCGGCGCCGTGGTCGCCGCGGCGCAGCAGGCGGGGCTGGAAGTCGAGTCGCTGACCGCCTTCGCCGACTCGCCCGGGCTGAAGATCGCGGAAGTGGCCGAGAGCCGGCAGTGCGACCTGATCTTCATGGGCTCGCACGGGCGCAGCGGCTGGGGCCAGTTGCTGCTCGGCAGCGTCACGAACAAGGTCTTGTCGCACACCACGCGGCCGGTGCTGGTGCACCGGCTGATCAAGGAACCGGCCAGCTAGCCCACAGGCGATTGCGCTGTCCTTGATTTCACAGTATTCTTGCGCCGGCGCATGTAATTACGTGTCACTTTGCCATGAAAACCACCGGTTATTACCGGGAGCCCCACCAGCCTGATTGCACACTTATGATACGAATTGTCATTGCGGACGACCACACCATCATGCGCGAAGGACTCAAGCGCATCCTGGACGGCGCACTCGACATCGATATCGTGGGCGAGGCCATCAATGGATTCGAAGTGCTCTCGCATGTGCGCCAGGGCGGCTTCGACCTGCTGCTGCTGGACTTGTCGATGCCCGGGCGCAGCGGGGTCGACCTGATCCGCCAGATCAAGAGCGAGGCGCCCAAGCTGGCCATCCTGATCCTCACCATGCACGAGGAGGAACAGTACGCGGTGCGGGCGATCCGGGCCGGAGCCCAGGGCTACCTGACCAAGGAGAGCGCCGGCACCCAGCTGGTGGGGGCGATCCGCAAGGTCGCTTCGGGGCGCCCGTACATCAGCACCGAAGTGGCCGAGCAGCTGGCGCTGAACATCATGACGCCCAACGAACAGTTGCTGCACAAGCAGTTGTCGGACCGCGAATTCGAAGTATTTTCGCTGCTGGTGGGCGGCAAGTCGATCACCGAGATCGCCAACGGCCTGCACCTGTCGGTCAAGACGGTGAGCACGCACAAGACGCGCATCATGCAGAAAATGGGCATGAGTTCGCTCTCGGAAATGGTCCAGTACGCGGTCGCGCACCGGCTGTTGTCGCCGTTCAAATCGTGAGCGAAAAGTTTTAGACAGCAGTGCCGCGCTTTCGTGCCGAGAAACGTCAACCGCAGCACGCGATACTCAGCAGTAAGGCCATCCGCCAGCCCGGCCGTAGCGCGCCTCTCCCCTATGGGCGCCCCCATACGGACTAGGAATATTCCTACAAGGACGCGCCCAATCCTACCGCCAGAATCAGCGTTCGCTGATATCAATGCCGGACTCGAGTTGGCATACTCATTCCAACGATTCGGGCTTTCCTGCGGTTTATATCGAAAGACGCAAGCTAATCCCAGCCGTGCTGCTCCCGCCCTGCCACCGCCACGCCCGCCTCCTGGCGCAGCCGCAGAGCCTGATGGGCGCAGCTTGAAACCCTAAGTGTTCTTTACTGGAGATGAGCATGCTGCCCACGACTACGTCCGATAACCGCCCCACCAACTCGTCGACCATGCATTCGTCCCCGATGGAAGCGGGCCGCCAGCGCCAGGGCCGCTTGTGGTCCAACCTGAAGGAAGTGTGCGACTTGCTGCACATCACGGCCGCGGTCTCGGTCAACACCGAAGAGCTGCTGTTCCAGCACGTCCAGTTCAAGACCGGGCAGCGCGTGCACACCATCGGCCAGGCGTTCGACACGCTGTACATCGTCAATTCCGGCTTCCTCAAGACGGTGCTGATCGACGAATTCGGCAACGAGCAGGTGCTCAGCTTCCCGATGAAGGGCGACATGCTCGGCGTCGACGGCATCCACACGCGCCACTATGCCTCCGAAGCGGTGGCGCTGTCGGACTGCGACCTGATCCTGCTGCCGTTCAAGAAGCTGACCGCGCTCGGACGCGTGCACCTGGAACTGGAAAACGTCATGTACGGCGTGATGAGCCGCGAACTGGTGCGCGAGCAGGCCATGATCGGCATGCTGGGCGCGCTGTCGGCCGAGGCCCGCGTGGCGCGTTTTCTGGTCTCGCTGGCCGACCGCTTCGCCGCGATGGGCTACTCGAGCAAGCTGTTCAACCTGCGCATGACGCGCCACGAGATCGGCAGCTACCTGGGCCTGACGCTCGAGACGGTCAGCCGCACGCTGTCGGCCTTCAACGAAATCGGCCTGATCACGGTCGACCAGCGCACCATCGGCATCAAGGACGCCGAAGCGCTCAAGACGCTGCGCCGCCTGCCGCCGTCGCGTTCGCGCGCCAAGCAAAGCAGCGCCGCCGCCTAGGCCAAGGCCGAGTCCGAACTGCCGGGCGACGACCAGGTGCTGGCCACGACCATCTGACGCGCCCCGTTTCCGCAAAAAAAACGGCGCCCCGCAGGCGCCATTTTTTATGGGGCAAGGCGCTTACGACACGTCGCGTTCGAGCACACCGTTGTTGACCTTGACCTTCTCGCCCACATGCAGGCCAGGATCGTTTTCATACGTCATGGTCTGGGTGCCGCCGTTGGTGTAGCGGATGACCACTTCGAAGTGCTGGGTGCGGCGCTGGTTGCGCTCGATGTTGCGGCCGATATAAGCACCGCCGAGCGCGCCGGCGATTTCCGCCGCGGTCTTGCCATTGCCCTTGCCGACCTGGCTGCCGGCCAGCGCGCCGACCACGCCGCCGCCGATGGTGCCGAGGTAATTGCCTTCACCGTCGACCTGGACCACATTGATCGCTTCGACCGTCGCGCAGCTGGTGCAATAGCGCACCACGCGCGGGTTGGCGGATGGCGCCGCGGCCACGCGCAGCGGCTTGTTCAGCTTCATCGTGGCAACGCGATTGCCCATGCGCATATTGGCCGTGACGACGCTGTCGGACGCGATGTGGTCGCCGCGGCGGATCACATACTCGCCCGCGTACTCGCCCGGTTTGCCTTCGGGCAGGAAGAACACGCCGCGCGTGCCGTCGATGGCCATGTCGACCTTGGCGCCGGGCGTGCCGTACACCATGAAATTGAGTTCATTGCCGGGCGTCAGGGCATCGTCGCCGCGCACGTCGAAGCGGTCGATATGGGGGGCGCCGGCGGCAGCGCCGCGGTCGCGGTCGCGGTCGCGGTCGCCGCGGCGCATGCCCGGTTCGCGCTGCAGCGACTCGGCCAGCACGCCGCTGGTGACCAGGTTGCCCACGCGCAGGTTGGCCGTCACGGCGCTGCTGCCGCTGATGCGATCGCGCGTGCCGATCACATACGTGCCTTCGTACTGGCCCGGCTCGACTTCGTTCAGGGCCAGGTTGCGGGTGGCGCCCGCGATGTTCAGGCTGGCGCGGCCGCCGGCGGTGCCGTACAGCTTGAACGCCAGTTCGGCGCCCGGCACCAGGCGGCGCACTTCATCGACTTCGAAGCCGCGGATGCGCGGGGCGGTCACGACGGTCGTGGTCGCATATTGCTGCGCCTGAACCGGCGCGCTGGCCAGCCCGAGCGAAAACAGGGGTGTCACGGCCAGCAGGCCGGTCAGCAGTGGGTGTGCGGTTTTGATGATGTTTCTCCTTGGGTGGGCTAGGGCGTCGTCGGAAAATTCCGAGCTTCCAGCACAAGGTACGCCCTGCCCCGGCGCCGGTCCGTGCGCCAGCGTACAGTGCGCGCGGCGCCGCTTCAGGCCGGCTCGACGTAATCGACCAGGAAGGTCCTGGCGCTGCCGTCGGCAAACACGATGGTGACCTGGTCGCCGGCCACGCCGAGCACCGTGCCCGGCCCGAACCTGGGCACTTTGACCAGGTTCCCCCGGGCATAGCGGGGCGCAGCCGGCGCCGCCGGGCTGTTGCTGGGAAGGGCATCATGGTGGTTCATGGCAGCACTGTAGGATGCGCGGCGCAGGCACGCCATAGGACATTGCCTAGCCTTGCCGTAGGATAAGTTCAGCAGGCTCGGCGGCAAGCCATCGTCCTACAGCGGCGCGGACCATAGGCCGATGGTTGCCGTGCAGAACAGCGTCTACACTGCAACCATCACCTGAAAAACCGTGTTCACCGCCCCGGAGAAACATCATGATGCGACTTTTTCCAATGAGCTGGGCCTTTCTTCACCTCGGACTGGCCAGCGCCGCGACCTACCTGCTGGTGTCCAGCAACGTGCTGGCCGACGCGTCGCTGTTTCTGATTCACTGATCAGCGCGACGCCGCGATCACCTGCGCGGCGGCATGGACGACGGCGGCGATGCGTCCGACGTCGCGCAGCTGCAGCGCCGACATCCCCTCTTTCCTGAGCAGCTCGAAATGCGACTTCACGCAGAAGTGGCACTTGCCCACGATCGACGCGGCCAGCGCATACATCTCGAAACGGCGCTTGTCCACGCCGCCATTGCTGGCATACGCATTCATGCGCAGCTGCGCCGGCTGGCCCTTGAGGTCGGCGTCGCCGGCCATCTCCAGGTAGGGATACCAGACATTGTTCATGCCCATCAGGCTGGCCGCGGTCAGCACCGCGTCGCTTTCCACGGGCGCCAGCGCGCCGCTGGCCAGGATCAGGTCGATGATCGGGCGGCACTTGGCCGCGAAGGCCGCCGCCAGCGCCACGCCGACCGCATCATTGCCTTCCAGGCTGGAACGGGCGATGGTGCCGTCGATGTTCAGGCGGATATCCTTGGCATAATCGGGAATCAGTTCTTTAATCGAATTTAAGAATTCCATTGTTAAATCCTATCATCTAGCGCTTTAAAAACCCGCCGAAGCGGGTGGGTGACGCGTCGCTTACAGCGTGTCGCCGCCGACGCTGCGGTTGCACGGGCACAGCTCATCGGTTTGCAGGCCGTCGAGGATGCGCAGGATTTCGGACGGGTTGCGCCCGACGTTGAGGTTGTTGACCGACACGTGCTGGATCGTATTGTCCGGATCGACGATGAAGGTCGCGCGCAGCGCAACGCCGGCGCTGTGGTCGCGCACGCCGAGCATGTCGACCAGCGAGCCCATCGCATCGCCGAAGGAATAGTGGTTCAGGCCGGTCAAGTCCTTGTGTTCGCGGCGCCATGCCAGCTTGCAGAATTCATTGTCGGTCGAACCGCCCATCAGCACGGCATCGCGGTCCTTCAGGTCATTGTTCAGTTTGGCGAACTCGACGATTTCGGTCGGGCACACGAAGGTGAAGTCCTTCGGATAGAAATAGATGACTTTCCATTTGCCAGGAAACGACGATTCAGTGATCGTTTCGAACGCGGACACGCCGTTCTCTTCATGGTTATTGAAGCCTGGCTTGGCGGCCGGGACGCTAAACGGTTCTAATTTTTCGCCTACAGTTTTCATGGTGTTTCCTTGCGTGAAGTGGGGAAGTAAAGCCAGACCCGTAGTATAGAACTATTAGATTTATAGATGAAATAGAATTTCACTAAATACCCGATAGCTTGTCCATAAGCTTGCCACCCAGCACATCGGGGGCGGCAAATTAGAGGGTTCCTGTCAATATAGTCAGGCTGCCCATGGTACGCTGGGCGACCGCCATCACCATGGATTCCACCCGAATGAGCTCGCTAAACACTGTTGCCCAGCCCCCCGCCGCGAATGCCGTCAGCGAGGCCGATCCGGCCCGGATGCAGGCCGTGTTCGATAGCCAACTGGAAACCGCGCTGCGCTGGCGCCAGTCCACCGCGCGCGAGCGCCTGGCCCGCATCACGCGCTTGCGCGATGCGATGATGGCACGCCGCGAACAGTTTTATGCCGCCTTCGCCCAGGATTACCGCAAGTCGCCGGCCGAGGTCGAGGGGTCCGAGTTCCTGCCCGTGATGGAGGAAATCCGCCACGCGCGCGGCCTGCTCAAGCGCTGGATGAAGCCGACCCGCATGTGGCCCACCTCGACCATGCTGGGCACCTCGGCCTGGGTCCAGTACCAGCCGCGCGGGCGCGTGCTGATCATCGCGCCGTGGAATTATCCGCTCAGCCTGTGCTTCGGGCCGCTGGTGTCGGCCCTGGCCGCCGGCAACACCGCCATCATCAAGCCGTCCGAAATGATGCCGGCCGTGTCGCGCCTGATGGCCAGCGTCATCGCCGAGGTGTTCCCGGACCAGGAAGTGGCGCTGTTCGAAGGCGCGGCGCCGACCTCCAGTGCGCTGCTGGCGATGCCGTTCGATCATATTTTCTTTACCGGTTCGCCGGCCGTCGGCAAGATCGTCATGACCGCCGCCGCCAGGCACCTGACCAGCGTGACCCTGGAACTGGGCGGCAAGTCGCCCACCATCGTCGACCAAAGCGCCAACCTGCGCCTGGCGGCCGAAACCATCATGTGGGGCAAGTTCATCAACAACGGCCAGACCTGCGTCGCGCCCGACCTGCTGTATGTGCATGCTTCGGTCAAGGATGCCTTCATCGCCGCCTGCAAGACGGTGCTGCAGGCGCGCTACGGCGCCAGCGCCGCCGCGCAGAAACAGAACCCCGACCTGACCCGCATCGTCAACCGGCGCCACACCGCGCGCGTGGCCGGCTTGCTGGCCGACGCCGTGGCGCGCGGCGCCCAGGTCCACTGCGGCGGCGACGTCGACGAGGCCGCCTGCTACATCGCCCCTACCCTGCTCGACAACGTCGCCGCCGGCAGCGCCATCCTGGACGAGGAAATCTTCGGGCCGCTGCTGCCGATCATCGGGTACACCGAACTGGACCAGGTGATCGGCGCCATCAACGCCGCTCCCAAGCCGCTGGCGCTGTATATCTGGAGCCGCACAGAAAGCAACATCACGCGCGTGCTCGAACGCACCAGCTCGGGCGGCGCCTGCGTCAACCATTGCGTGGCCCAGTTCGCGCACGGCAACCTGCCCTTCGGCGGCGTCAACAATTCGGGCATGGGCAATGCGCACGGCGCCTATGGCTTCAAGGCCTTCTCGCACGAGCGCGCCGTGCTGCGCTCGTCGCCGCTGATGCTGATCAAGTTGTTCTTCCCGCCGTACACCAAGAACCGCACGCTGCTGATCCGCAAGACGGTCGACCTGCTGCGCCTGCCGATGCTGTAAAACGCAGGCAAAAAAAAGCCGCCGCCGGCCTGATCGCAATCAGGCCGGCGGCGGCTTTGTCGTTGGCCGCGCGCTTACTTGACGGCGCTGCGGGTGCCGACCACTTCAACCGTCACGCGGCGGTTCTTGGCGCGTCCTTCGGCCGTCTTGTTGTCGGCGATCGGTTGCGACTCGCCCTTGCCTTCGGTGTACACGCGCGACGCATCGATCCCTTTCGAGACGATGTAAGCCTTGACGGCGTCGGCGCGGCGCTGCGACAGCTTCTGGTTGTAGGCGTCCGAACCGACCGAGTCGGTATGGCCGACGGTGACCATCACTTCGGTGTTCATGCCTTGCAGCTTGACCAGCAGGTCGTCCAGTGCGGCCTTGCCTTCCGGCTTGACGACCGACTTGTCGAAGTCGAACAGCGCTTCGGCGGCGAACGAGACTTTTTCCGAGGTCGGCACTGGCGCCGGCGCCGGTGCCGGCATCGGCGCCGGTGCCGGTGCTTCGGCCACTGGCGCCGCTGCTGGCGGCGGGGTATAGACCACGGGCGCGGCAGCAGGACGGCCGAGCTTGTAGACCAGGCCGAAGCTGAGCATGTCGACGTCGCCGCGGTTGCCGATGCCGTCATGGACGCGGTGGCGTTCGACTTCGGCGCGCATCGCCAGCGCTTCGCTGAGCTTGTATTCAACGCCCAGGCCGGCATTCAGGCCCGACTTTTTCTCGCTCGCGTTCGGAGCGGTGACTGCATTCAGGCGCGTGCCGGTGAAGTGGGTGCTGGTGCGCATGTAATCGGCGCCGATCCGGCCCAGCACCGAGAAGCGCTCGGTCAGCGGGATCTGGCCGACCAGGTCGAGGTTGACGCCGCGAAAGCCGGCCTGGCCGTTGAACGAACCGTCCGTCGTGGTCGAATCGAAGCTGAATTTGCGCAGGTCGACGTAGCCCGCTTCGAGCGCCAGGTAACGGTTCAGCTGCTTGCCGACGAACAGCTTGAAGGCCGGACCATCTTTTTCGTCCTTGTTGAACGCGGTCATGCTCGAACCATTGGCGGTCAGCGCCGCTTCGATGCGCTGCTGGTCGATCTTGGCCTTGCTGGCGCCGATGCTGCCGCCCACGTACCAGGCGTGATTGGCCCAGTCCGGATTGACGAACGGTTCGTCGGCCGCTTGCGCGGCCTGGCTAGCCAGCAGGGCGCAGCTGATGGCGCTCAGTGCGCCTACGTGTTGGATAAGTTTCATGTTCTGCTTTCTAAGTAGGTGGCGTGGCTTATTTGACGATCACATTGTTTTTCAGCGTCACGGCAGCCTGGCTCAGCACCCGGCCGCCCAGCAGCGTGGTGTTGTCGCCCACCGTAATGGCAGCGGACTGGCTCAGGATCGCACCCAGGAAGGCGCCGTTGGCACCGAGCGTGGTCGGACCGGTCGGGATCCAGAACACGTCGCTGGCCGAGGCGCCGCCGGCGACGGCAACGATCGCGTTGGCGCTGGTGTCGATGGTCGACGCGGTGCGGAAGATGTACACGCCAGGACCGTTCATGATGAAGGTGCCGGTCATGGTGATGGCGCCGGCGTAGCAGTACACGCCCGGGGTCAGGATCTTGCCGCCCAGGTCGATGCCGGCGGCCGAGCTGACCGTGCAGGCACGGCCGCGGGCATCGGTGATGGCGACCGTCAGGTCAGCCAGCGCCAGTGCCAGGATGCCGCCCGACTTGTAGTTGTTCCAGCCGGCCGTTTGCACCGGATCGACCGTTTGCGACGGCGAACCGACATCACCGGTGACCAGGGTCAGGCCGCCCGAATTGTTGGTGATCGAGGTACCGGCCAGCACGCCGAAGCTCGCTGCGCCGCCCAGCACGACGGTGCCCGGGGTTGGCGGCACCACTGGTGGGATCACCGGTGGGATTGGCGGCACTGGCGGCACCACTGGCACTGCGCTGACGGTCAGCACGGCATTGCCGGCTTTGCCGCCCGAGCTGGCCGTGATGATCGAGCTGCCTGGCAACAGGCCAGTGGCCAGTCCGGAGGCGTTGATCGTGGCCACGGTCAGCGTGCCCGAGCTCCACACCGGGGTCGGAATCAGCACCGAGGTGCCGTCCGAGTAGATGCCGCGCGCCACGAACTGCTGGCTGCCCGCGACCAGCACGCCTGGCGTGGCCGGCGTGACGGCAATGCCCGTCAGGATAGGCAGCACGGTCAGGTTCGCCGTGCCGCTCTTGCCGCCGAAGGAGGCGCCGATCACCGAGCTGCCGGCAGCGATGCCGGTTGCCAGGCCGGTCGCGGCGCCGACGCTGGCCACCAGCGGCGCGCCGGAGGTCCAGGCCGCGCTGGTGGTGACCACGTGCGCCGAGCCATCCGAGTAATTGGCCGTGGCTGTATATTGTTGGGTCACGCCGGCCAGTACCGTCGCTGTTGCCGGGGTCACCGACAGGCTGACGATGTCTGCCGCAGGCACGCCGAGGATGGGATCGCGCCCCTGATCGCCGCCGCCGCATGCGGTCAGCATGGCGGTCAGCAGGAGACCTGCGGCGCAAAATAGCGTTCTTGTACTTTTAACGACGTTCATTGTGATTCCTTCGCGCGCTGTGCGCATGGTTGTGCTTCTGAGTACTCCACTATTGCCGTTTGTGGCCCTGCGATCCGTGCGGAACCGAACACAACATTTTGAAACCGATAAATATAGTTAGTGATTGCAACAAACATGGCGCCACGGCCACGTAAACGACAAAAGCCGCCGGGCTTGCACCCGGCGGCTTTCGGTCTGGCGACGGCGCTATTACTTGGTGCGGGTACCGACCACTTCAACCGTCACGCGACGGTTCTTGGCACGGCCTGCAGCCGACTTGTTGTCTGCCACTGGCTGCGACTCGCCCTTGCCTTCGGTGTAGACGCGCGACGCATCGACGCCCTTCGAGACGATGTAGGCCTTGACCGCTTCAGCACGGCGCTGCGACAGCTTCTGGTTGTAGGCGTCCTTACCGACCGAGTCGGTATGGCCGACGGTGACCATCACTTCGGTGTTCATGCCTTGCAGTTTGCCCAGCAGGTCGTCCAGTGCAGCCTTGCCTTCTGGCTTGACGGCCGACTTGTCGAAGTCGAACAGCGCTTCGGCGGCGAACGAGACTTTTTCCGACGTTGGCATCGGCGCTGGCGCCGGTGCTGGCATCGGTGCTGGTGCTGGTGCTTCAGCAACCGGCTCTGGTGCTGGCGGCGGCGTGTAGACGACCGGGGCGGCAGCAGGACGGCCGAGCTTGTAGACCAGGCCCAGCGAGATCAGGTCGACGTTGGCCTTGGTGCGCACGCCGTCATCCATGCGGTTACGCTCGTATTCGCCGCGCAGTGCCAGCGCTTCCGAGAATTTGTACTCGAGGCCCAGGCCGACTTTTGGCTTGAAGTTCTTTTCCTTGGAGTCGGCGGCGAAATGCGACGTCCCCGTGAAATTGGTCTTCGACTGAGCGTACTGCACGCCCAGGCGGGTGTAAGCGGAGAAGCGCTCGGTGAAAGGCACCTGGGTGATCAGGTCCAGGGCGACGCCCTTGTAGGCCAGGTTCGCGCCGGAGGTGTACAGCGGGTTGGTAGCCATGAAGCTGAATTTGCCGAGGTCGAAATAGCTCGCTTCCAGGGCAAAGTTGCGGTTCAGTTGCTTACCGACGATCAGCTTGTAGCCGCGGTCTTTTTCGTCGCTGGTGAAGCTCGTGCCGCCGTACGCTGCCTTGGTGTCGGCATCGTTGATATTTGCCTTGGTGACGCCAACAGCTGCACCGATGTAGGTTGCATGGTTAGCCCAGTCCGGGTTGACGAATTCCTGAGCACTTGCGGCCTGAGCCATCAGTACGGTTGCTGCTGCAATGGCGGTCATCGATACAGCTTTTGTTGTGAATTTCATTTTTTCTCTCGCTTGTTGGTTTTAGGGATGGCTCGCTAGGACTAATTCGTAGCAGAGACCAGAGTATTCCTTCTTATCAACTGCTGCTCAGTGCGTTACCGAACATTACAATACGATCAATTATCAATTTCGTCAAAATACAACATCTGTTTTACACATTGATGAATAAAGACCATAAAAAGGGGGGGGTGAATTGCGCGCCGTTGTGTACGCCAAATTCGCCCCTGCGGCACGAATGATACCAAACACAGCGATTTTGCACCGGCGGGCACCCATAAACTGTCAGGCACGCTGTTGGCGCGGGCCGTTAAGCCCATCCGTGGCAGCGGTGCAGTATCGACAACATTAGCAGGATTTGCGAAAACGGCGCGCGTCACTGTCGTATTCCCGCTACAGAACGTGCCCGCGCCGCGGCGAACCCGGCCGGATCAGCGAAAACGCACTTCCGGCAAGCCGCGCACGCCGGCCATGCGCAGCTGGAACAGGGCGCCATCGTGCACGCCGGGCGCGGCCATGTCGACCCGCGCACTGCTGACATACAAGACGTCCAGGCCGGGACCGCCGAACGCGGGGCAGCTCGGCTGCAGCGCGGGCGACGCGAGCACCCGTTCGACGCTGCCGTCGGGCGCATAGCGCACCACGCGCGCGGCGCCCCATTGGGCATTCCACAAGTAGCCGTCGGCGTCGATGCAGGAGCCGTCCGGCTCGCCCGCCGCGCCGTCGAGCGCGGCGAACAGGCGCGCGTTGCCGATCGCGCCGCTGGCCGGGTCGTAGTCGCAGCAGCCGATCGTGCGCTGCGGCGAATCGCAGTAATACATGGTGGCGCCGTCAGGGCTGAAGCAGATGCTGTTGGCGATCGCGCAGGCCGGCAGCGCCAGCCGCTCGAGGCGGCGCCCGGGCCCGAGCCGGTAGTAGGCGCCGCTGCGCGTGCGCGGCGCGCTGACGGACATGGTGCCGAACACGAAGCGTCCCTGGCGGTCGCAGCGGCCGTCGTTCACGCGCGTCGCCAGGCCCGCCTCGACCGCGCAGATCGGGGTCAGCACGCCGCTCGCCAAATCGAAGAACGCCAGCTGCGACGCCAGCCCGAGCAGCAGGCGGTCGGCCTGCTCGGTCAGCGCGAACGACGCCAGCGGCTCCGGCATGGCCCACTGCGCGCGCCGGCCGCTGGCCGGATGCAGCGCATGCAGCGTCGCGCCGGGGATGTCGGTCCACAGCACGCGTTCGGTGCGCTCGCACCACAGCACGCATTCGCCCAGCTGGTTGCCCGCATTGACCATCAGTTCCAGCATCATGACTCCAGGTCGGTCGTGCGGCCGCCGCCGGTGGCCGCGAAGGCAAGCGCGGCGCCGGCGGCGCCGCTCGTCACGCCAGGCAAAGCGCCGGCGGCGCTGCCGATCTGCTTCCAGTAGATCAGGGTCGCGCTCAGGGCGCCGTGCGGCTTGAGCGCATAGCCGGGAATCGCGCCGGCCAGCGTATAGCCGAGCTGTTGATACAGCGCGCCGGCGCCGCCGTCGGCCGCGGTGTCGAGCACCAGCAAGGACTTGCCATGTGCGGCGGCGAGCTGCTCGGCTTGGCGCATCAGCGCGCGCGCCAGGCCGCGTCCGCGCTGCGACGGGCGCGTCATCAGCTTGGCGATCTCGGCGCGGTGCGGCTGGTTCGGCGGGCATGCCAGCTGCAGCGTGACGGTGGCGGCCAGCTGCGCGCCGTCCCAGGCGCCGAGCAGCACGCGCTCGCCGCGCGCGGCCGCCGCCAGCGCGCCGTCCCAGAAGGCCAGCGCGGCCGGCATGGCGAGCGGCGCCATGAAACCGACCGAGCCGCCGTCGGCCACCACCTCGGCCAGGATCGCGGCCAGCATGGCGCAGGTAGACGGCGTCGGGGCGAGGACGGCGATGCGGATCTCGGCCATCGGCTAGCTCCGCGCCAGGACCACCAGGTAGCTGCAGGGCAGCGCCGTCGGATTGGCGAACACCACTTCGGACGGCGGCCCGAACGCGAGGCAGTCGCCGGGCGCGAGCAGGTGGCGCTGCGCGCCTTCGGTGAGCGCCAGCGCGCCCGCCTGCAGCCAGACCGCCTGGCGGATATGGGCGTAGGACGACGCGGGCAAGCGCACTTGCTGCCCGGGCGGCAGGTCGACCTGCACCATTTCGAGCGGATGATCGGGGCGCGCCAGGATCTGGCGCCGCAGGTAGCCGGTGTCCGGATCGCGCCACACCGGCTGGTCGGCCGCGCGCGTGACGCGGTCCGCGCTGCCGTCCTCCTCGGCGCGCAGCAGCAGGCCGGCCAGGGTCAGGTCAAAGGCGCCGGCCAGGCGTACCAGCACCACTGCGGTCGGGCTCACTTCGGCGCGCTCGATCTTGCTGATGGTCGCCTTCGACACGCCGGCGCGCTCGGCCAGTTCGGCCAGCGCCCAGCCGCGCGCATCGCGTTCGAGGCGGATGCGGTGGGCGATCTGCTGGCCGATTTCGTCTATTTTAGAATCCATTTGTCCAGTATATTAGACAAACTCAGGTAAACGCAAGCGGGGTGGCGCCACTGGCACCACCCCGTATCTGCCACGCAAGGCGTACGCCCTGCGCGCCCTGGACTTAGGCGCTGCGCTTGCGGCGGCGCGCCAGCGCCAGGCCGGCCACGCCCATGCCCAGCAGGGCGATAGAACCAGGCTCAGGCACGTTGGCATTGAGCGCAATGTTGTCCAGGCCGATGCCGGCAGGACCGGTCCACGTGCTCGGGATGAAATTGTCAAATTCGAGCTGGACGGTCTGGCCGGCGTGCGCCGTCAGGAAAGCACTGACGTCGACCGTATGCAGCACCCAGGCAACGCTCGCGCTCGAGGTCGTTGCACTGTAGGCCGTGCTCAGCACCGAGGTGCCGGTCACATCGTAGAAGCGCAGCGACAGGGTGCGCGCGGCATCGGACGTGTTGCTGCTGCTCGAGCTCCAGCTCAGCAGGCCATTGATGACGCCGTTTGGAATGAAAATGTCCTGGTACAGCTTGTAGGTCGTCGTGGCAGTACCGTCATTCATCGCATACACGGCGTAGCTGCCAGTCTGCGGATTGCTGACCGCGTTGCAGCCGGTTGCGCCACCATTGTTGGCGACATTCCAGTCGCGGTCGGCCGTTGGACAGCTACCGGTGGTACCCAGGCCCGAGGTGCCCCAACCGGACAGCGTACCAGTTTCGAAACCGCCATTGGTGACCAGGTTGACGGGCGCTGCTTGCGCGCTCAGTGCACATGCGGCAACAACGGCGACGACAAGTTTGTTCAAAAGCTTCATGGTTATCCTTGTTTATGTACAAATAGAAGAGAAATATACATAAAGCAAGTTTTGTGCCGGAAATTAATTTCTTAATAATCAATGATTTATGATTAACGGAAAAGTTTTTGCCTGGAAAGTGTAAATTCCCCCGACAGGCGCCCGCCGGGGCGCTGCCATTTGGTCCCATCCTCAGGTATTCTAGCGGCACCTCAATTGCCACCAGGATCGCCATGTCTTCGTTTGCTTTTCGCACTTCGCTGCGCGCTACCGCCCTCGCCGCCTGGCTGCTGGCCGGCCCCGTTTGCGCCGCGCCGGCCGCCCCGGCCCAGGCCGCCGCCAGCACGCCGGCCCCGGCCAGGCAACAGGTGGCGCGCCTGGCCGCCGCCTTCCACCATGCGCGCGCCAGCTTCAATCCGCTGCTGTTTGCCACCGCCAACGGCGACAGCCGCTACGACGACCAGCTCGGCCTGTCCATTGCGCCGCAGCGCCGCGCCGCGCAGTTCGCGCTGTACCGCACGATGCAAAAGCAGCTGGCCGCCATCCCGCGCCAGCACCTGTCGGAGCAGGACGCGTTGACGTGCGAGCTGCTCGCGTTCGAACTCGATAGCGCGCTCAGCCTGGCCAAGTTCCCCTATCACCTGCTGCCGCTCGATCACTTCGACCATCCGCCCGGCACCCTGGCCAACTACGCCAGCGGCACAGGCTCGCAGCCGCTGGCCACCGTCAAGCAGCAACTGGCCTATCTGAGCCGCCTCAAACAGCTGCCGGCATGGATCGACCAGGCCGTTGCCAACATGCGCGTCGGCGTCAAGTCGGGCATCGTGCAACCGAAGACGATCATCACGGCCATGCTGCCGCAGTTCCGTCAGATGCGCAGCGATACCGTGGAGGCGAACATCTTCTACTCGCCGGCCAAGAATTTCCCCGCCTCGTTTTCCGACGCCGACAAGCACCAGCTCGAAGCGGCCTATCGCGCCACCGTCGGCAAACAGCTGATGCCGGCGCTGGACCGGCTGGTGCGCTATCTCGAAACCGATTACCTGGCCGCCGGCCGCGCCAGCAGCGGCTGGAGCGCGCTGCCCAACGGCGCGGCGTGGTATCAGGCGCAAATCCGCGACCGCACCACGCTGGCACTCACGCCCGACCAGATCCACGCGACCGGCCTGAAGGAAGTGGCGCGCATCCAGCAGCAATGGGCCACGCTCGGTCCGAAGCTGGGCTACACGGGCGCGCCGAACGCGCTGCCGCAATGGGTGACGGCGCAGGCGAAATTCAAGTCCTTCACCACCGAAGCCCAGGTGCTGGACGCCTACCGCGCCATCGATGCCAGGGTCAAGGCCAAGCTGCCGGCCATGTTCACGCTGCTGCCCAAGGCGCAGATCGAGCTGCAGCTGGAACCGGAACTGACCAAGGCCACCGCGTCCGACCATTACACGCCGCCGGCTGCCGACGGCTCGCACCCGGGCGTGTTCTGGCCGGTCGTGAACGATCCCAAGGATTACAGCCGGGTCGGCATGGTGACGCTGTTCCTGCACGAAGGCCAGCCCGGCCACCACCTGCACGCGGCGCTGCTCAAGGAACTCGACATCCCGGACTTCCGCAAATTCGACACCGAAAACCCGAACAGCGCGGCCTTCACCGAAGGCTGGGCGCTGTATTCGGAAACGCTGGGCAAGGAGATGGGCTTCTATGACGACCCGGAAGCCTATTTCGGCCACCTGAACGCGGAACTGATGCGCGCGGTGCGGCTGGTGGTCGACACCGGCATCCACGCCAAGGGCTGGACGCGCGAGCAGGCCATTGCCTACATGGCCAAGAACCTGGGCTGGAGCGACGCGCGCGCAACCAACCAGGTCGAACGCTATATGGTGTGGCCGGCCCAGGCGCTGGCCTACAAGACCGGTTCGCTGAAAATCCTCGAACTGCGCGAGCGCGCCAAGCAGGCGCTGGGCGACAAGTTCACGCTGCCGGCCTTCCACGCAGTGGTGATCGGCGACGGCACCTTGCCGCTGCCTATCCTCGAAGCGCGCGTCGATCGCTGGATCGCGGCGACCAGGTAAGCGCAGCACGTCATGCGGGCCGGGAGGGCGCGTGCGGCGCCACCACCGGCCCCGCCGTACTGTGTCGAAAAATCTTACACTTTCTTCGGCAACACACTATGCGGCGATGTATGTGGTTGATTTAATTGATTATTTATTTACGGCATGAAAATTGCTTTAGGTAAATTATCATTAACCCACTACATCAGGAACCTCATGACCCGCACCTTCAAGTACTGGCTCGCCAGCGCATTCGTTTCCGTCACACTGGCACTGTCCGGCGCCAGCTCGGCGAGCCCTGTCACTGTCACTTATGACGTCACAGGCACCAGTGGCAACTGGGTACTCGATTTCAGCGTCGCCAACAATATCAACGCCAGCCAGTCAATTTACTTCTTTGGCGTGGACTTGTCGGCGCGCGACATCGTCGCCAGCCCGGGCGCGTTCAATCCAAATCAATTCAGCACTTGGAACAATTGTCCTTATGGCGGATCGTGCACCACGATCTACGACAATATCTGGATCAATGGCTCGATCGGCTACGGCACTACCCTGAGCGGCTTCAAGGTTCACGTGACCGATCTGGCGGCGCCGACCAACGTGGCCTGGTACTCCTATGCAAGCGGCGGCACCAGCTATACCGGCGCTGACTGCAACCACTGTGGCACCAATCCCGGTTTTTCGGGCACCGCCAGCAACGCGGCTGCCGTACCGGAGCCAGGCACCATCGCCCTGTTCGGACTGGGCTTGTTCGCCGTCGGCGCATTGCGTCGCAAAAGCGCCTAAGGGGCATAACGCAGCAAGCCAAAAAACCCGCCGCGGCGGGTTTTTTTACAAGCGGCCGCGCGCCTTCTGATGCGCGCCGTCGCCCACCACGGTATTCCACTGCCGCACCCGATACCCGGTCACCAGGCCGTTGGTCACGTACGGATCGGCCTTCGCGAAGCGCTCGGCCACGTCCGGCGAATCGCCCTGGAACATCAGCAGCGCCATGTCGGCCGGCTCGGTCAGCGCGCCGGCGATGACGATCTCGCCGCGCTCCTGCGCATCCCACGCCAGCTTCAGGTGCTCATCGCGGAATTCCGCGCGCCGGTCCAGGTAGTTGGCGGCCAGGTCATAACACAGCAAATAATGCATGCAATCTCCTTAAAGAAAACGGTCGAGTATCCGGCGCGTGTGCTTGTCGATCGTGTACATGTCGCGGATTAGAAAGTTGATGCCATGGTTGTCGGCCACCAGCAGCGAGGCGGCGCCGATGCGGCGGATGTCTTCCTCGCCCTTGAGCGTGAACTCGGTGTCGCCGCGGTCGGTCGTGACGAACCAGGTGCACGGCGTCGCATAGCTGCTGACGTCCTTCAGGTGCAGGATCTCGGGCATGAATTCGCGCCCTTCAAGTTCGTCCTGCACCAGTTCGCGCACCTGCTGCGGCAAGCCGGCGATGTCGTCGATCCAGGCCACTTCCTTGCCGTCGCCCAGCACCATCGAGATGCCCTGGCTTGGCGACTGGATCGGAAACGCGCGCGCCGGCGAGACGCCTTCATGCACCTCGCCCGTCTCGGTGGTCAGTATCAGTTTGCCGAAGCTGTTGCGGCTCAGTTGAAAAAGCGTGCTCGCCATCTTATTCTCCATCCTTGTCGTCCATGTCCGTGTCCACGTTGCGCGCCTGCGCTTCGTAGAGCCGGAAATAGGCGCCTTCGCGCGCCATCAGTTCATCGTGGCTGCCCTCTTCCATCACCACGCCGCGGTCGAGCACCACCAGGCGGTCGGCCCGGTGCAAGGTCGACAGCCGGTGCGCGATGGCGATCGTGGTGCGGCCTTGGACCAGGTTGTCGAGCGCCTTCTGGATTTCCTTTTCGGTCTCCGAGTCGACCGACGACGTGGCCTCGTCCATGATCAAGATGCGCGGGTCGATCAGCAGCGCGCGCGCGATCGAAATGCGCTGCCGCTCGCCGCCCGACAGGCCCTGTCCGCGTTCGCCCACCATCGAATCGTAGCCCTGCGGCAGGCGCAAGATGAATTCGTGCGCATGCGCCGCGCGCGCCGAGGCGATGATCTCTTCGCGCGTCGCGTGCGGCTTGCCGTAGGCGATGTTCTCGGCGATGGTGCCGAAGAACAGGAACGGCTCCTGCAGCACCAGCCCGATATTGCGCCGGTAGTCAGAGATCGCGAACGAGCGGATGTCCACGCCGTCGAGCAAAATCGCGCCTTCCGACACGTCGTAGAAACGGCAGATCAGGTTGACCAGCGTGCTCTTGCCCGAGCCGCTGTGCCCGACCAGGCCGACGAATTCGCCCGCCTTGATATTCAGGGTGATGCCGCGGTTGACGGCCCGGTTACCGTAGCGGAAACCGACTTCGCGCAGGTCGATCCGTCCTTCGATCTTGTCCAGCTTGACCGGATTGGCCGGCTCCGGCACCGAGGACACGTGGTCGAGGATATCGAAAATGCGCTTGGCCGCGGACGCCGATTTCTGCGTCACCGACACGATCCGGCTCATCGAATCGAGACGCCCGTAGAAGCGGCTGCTGTAGGTAATGAACAGTGTCAGCACGCCGACCGTGATCTGCCCTTTCGAGACCTGCCAGATGCCGAACACCCACACCACCAGCAGGCCCAGTTCGGTCAGGAACGACACCGTCGGCGAGAATACCGACCACACTTTATTGAGCTTGTCGTTGACCGCCAGGTTGTGCCGGTTCGCTTCGCGAAAGCGCGTCGCTTCGCGCTTTTCCTGGGCAAAGGCCTTGACCACGCGGATGCCCGGGATCGTATCGGCCAGCACATTGGTCACTTCGCCCCACACCCGGTCGATCTTTTCGAAGCCGGTGCGCAGGCGGTCGCGCACGATGTGGATGGTCCAGGCGATGAACGGCAGCGGCACCAGCGTGATTGCGGCCAGGGTCGGGTTGATCGAACAGAGGATCACGCCGGTCATGATGATCATCAGGACGTCGGAGGCAAAGTCGAGCAGGTGCAGCGACAAGAATACGCAGATGCGGTCGCTGCCGCTGCCGATGCGCGACATCAGGTCACCGGTGCGTTTGCCGCCGAAAAATTCGAGCGACAGTTTCATCAAGTGCTCGTAGGTGGCTGAGCGCAGGTCGGCCCCCATCCGCTCCGACACCAGCGCCAGCACATAGGTCTTCCACCAGCCCAGCAAATAGGCCAGCACGGCCGAACCGAGCAGGCCTGACATGTACAGCCACACCAGGTGGTTGTCGACCGCTTTGCCGTTCTGGAACGGGATCAGCACATTGTCCATCAGCGGCATCGTCAGATACGGCGGGATCATGTGGGCGGCGGTACTGGCCAGCATCAGGAAGAAGCCCAGCGCCAGCTGGCCGCCGTACGGCTTGGCGAAATGCCACAGCCGGAACAGGGTCCAGGTCGACGGCGGCGTGTACAGCACCTTGGTGCAGATCGGGCACTCGTCCTGGTCCGGCTCGAGCGGCGCCTTGCAGCTCGGGCAGATATTCTGCTCGGCCGCGTGCACCGGCTGGCCCGACAGATGGCTGTCGCGCTGTTCGCGGAAATGGTCCATCGCGCGGATCGCGTGCAGGTTCTGGCCCAGCGTGAAGCGCCAGTTGGCCAGCCGGCCCTGGTCGTCGGTCAATTCGAGGTGGCCAACACCGGCGTGATCGTGGTGGCCCAGCGCCAGTCCGGGCCGATACGTCCACTGGCGCCACTCGGTTTCGCCCGGCGCGCGCGCCAGCAAGCGCCGGTTGGTGACGACCACGATGCCATCCTTGAAACGCAATCGCGCATCGAGGTCAACCTCAACGCTCCCTAAAACGTTTTCCCCCGATGCAAGTTGTTTCTCGACCTCCACTTCCCACTGCTCCGGCAGGTAAATCGGCGTGGATGCTGATGTCGGTTGAGAAAGAAGTTGTGTGGATGTCATCGTATACAAGGAAATGGGCCAGAATCCAGGCTGAACTTTCGGGAATCCAGACTGGCAGAAATCGGTTTGAAGCGGTAAGCTTCGGTAGGGCAAGTATACAACAGGATGGGCCGTAAAATGGCCCCACCAGGATCGTTAGGCGCCAACCACGCCAGGCCCTCGCAATCAGGCGCATCAACAACGCCAGGCTTTATTATCAAGAAATCATAAATGACAAAGAAGAAAGCAATCGATTTTCTCCGCGTGACGCACTTGCGCGGGCCGAATATCTGGACCTACCGCCCCGTGATCGAAGCGTGGCTCGATATCGGCGCGCTCGAGGATTTCCCGTCCAACAAGTTGCCCGGCCTGTATGAACGGCTGGTGGCATGGTTGCCGGGCATGATAGAGCACCGCTGCGGCGTCGGCGAGCGCGGCGGCTTTCTGGCGCGCCTGCAGGAAGGCACCTGGGCCGGCCACATCCTCGAACACGTGGTACTCGAACTGCAAAACCTGGCCGGCATGCGCACCGGCTTCGGCAAGACCCGTTCGACCAGCGAAGTCGGCGTCTACAAGATGGCGTTCCGCACCCGCCAGGAGCAGGTCGGCCTGGCCGCGCTGAACACCGGGCGCGAACTGCTGATGGCCGCCATCGACGATACCCCGTTCGACCTGGCCGCGGCGGTCGCGGCGCTCAAGGACATCGTCGACGAGCATTGCCTGGGCCCGTCCACCGCGCACATCGTCGAAGCGGCGACCGAGCGCAAGATTCCGCACATCCGCCTGACCGACGGCAACCTGGTGCAGCTTGGCCACGGCGCCGCGCAGCGCCGCATCTGGACCGCCGAAACCGACCGCACCAGCGCGATCGCCGAGAGCATCGCCAGCGACAAGGACCTGACCAAGACGCTGCTGCAGGCGTGCGGCGTGCCGGTGCCGGAAGGCGCGCTCGTCAAGAGCGCCGCCGAAGCATGGGAAGAAGCGCAGGACATCGGCCTGCCGGTGGTGGTCAAGCCGTACGACGGCAACCACGGACGCGGCGTCTCGCTCAACCTGATGACCCAGGCCGACGTCGAAGCGGCCTACCACCTGGCCGCGCGCAAAGGCGACAGCGAGTCGGTGCTGGTCGAGCGCTACATCACCGGCGACGAACACCGCCTGCTGGTGGTCGGCAAGCACGTGGTGGCCGCCGCCAAGGGCGAATCGCTGTGGGTCACCGGCGACGGCGTGGGCAACGTGATCGACCTGGTCGAGTCGCAGATCAATACCGATCCGCGCCGCGGCACCGGCGAAGATTCGCCCCTGAACGCGCTGGCGCCTGAAAAGGGCGCCGAGATCATCCTCGAACTGGAACGCCAGGGCATGACCGCGTACTCGGTCCCGCTGGCCGGGCAAAAAGTGCTGATCCAGCCGAACGGCAATGTCGCCTTCGACGTCACCGACAACATCCACCCGTCGGTCGCGCATGCGGCGGCGCTGGCCGCGCGCGTGGTGGGCCTCGACATCGCCGGGGTCGACCTGGTGTGCGACGACATTTCGCGTCCGCTCGAAGAGCAGCGCGGCGCCATCATCGAAGTCAATGCCAGCCCCGGCCTGCTGGCCCATTTGAAGCCGGCTTCGGGCCAAGCGCGTCCGGTCGGCACGGCGATCGTCGGCCACCTGTTCGGCCAGGCCGAAAACGGCCGCATCCCGATCGTCGGCATCACCGGCTCGCGCGGCGCCAGCCTGATCGCCAGCCTGGTCGGCTGCCTGGTGCACCTGACAGGCAAGCATACCGGCGTGGTCAGCTCCGACGGCCTGTTCCTCGACCAGCGCCTGGTCTCGGGCGCCAGCGCGGTCAATTGGGAAGCCGGCCAGCGCCTGCTGATCAACCGCACCGTGCAGGCCGCCGTCTTCGAGAGCAATGCGCGCATGATCCTCACCGACGGCCTGGCCTACGACAAGTGCTCGGTCGGCGTGGTCACCGACATGGACGGCCACGAGGTACTCGGCGAGTTCTACATCAACGACGGCGACGGCATGGCCAACGTGGTGCGCACCCAGGTCGACGTGATCCTGCCCGATGGCGTGGCGGTGCTCAACGCCGAGAATCCGGCCGTGGCCGAACTGGCCGAACTGTGCGACGGCAAGGTGATTTTCTATGCGGTCGACCCAGCCGCGCCGGTCGTGGTGGCGCACCGCGCCGCCGGCGAACGGGCCGTGATCCTGCGCGACGGCAAAGTCGTGCTGGCCAACGGCAGCCGCGAAACCACGCTGCTGAGCCTCGCTGCGCTGAAGGCCGGCGCCGGCGACCAGCCCGCCTGCGTGCTGGCCGCGGTGGCCGCCACCTGGGCGCTGGGCCTGCCGGCCGACCTGATCGGGGCTGGCCTTCGGACCTTTGATCCGCAGCCGAAAAAAGCGAATCATTGAATAACACAGCGCCCGGCGGCAGTCGCCGGGCGTCCAGGGAGCGCGGCGCCGCCAGGCGCTGCGCCCTACCCTCTTAGGATGAACGGTTTATGGAAGTAACTCGCGTACGCGCCCTGCGTGGCCCCAATCTGTGGAGCCACCACACCTCGGTCGAGGCGATCGTCACCTGCACGCCGCAGGAAGGCTGTGTCGGCGCCATGCCCGGCTTCGAGGCCCGCCTGCGCGCCCGCTTCCCCGCCATGAGCCCGCTGCAGCCGACCGGCCATAACGACACCATTCCGATGGCGCACGTGCTGGAACTGGCGGCGCTCGGCCTGCAGGCCGAAGCCGGCTGCCCGGTCACCTTCAGCCGCACCACCGCCACGCTCGAGGAAGGCATCTTCCAGGTCGTGGTCGAATATTCCGAAGAAGAAGTCGGCCGCAAGGCGATGGAACTGGCCGCGCAGCTGTGCGCCGCCGCCGCCGACGACACCCCGTTCGACCTGGCCGCCGCGCTGCTGGCCCTGCGCGACCTCGATGAAGACGTGCGCCTGGGGCCATCGACCGGCGCCATCGTGCAGGCCGCCGTGGTGCGCAATATCCCGTACCGCCGCCTGACCAATGGCAGCCTGGTGGTGTTCGGCTGGGGCAGCCGCCAGCGCAAGATCCAGGCCGCCGAAATCGACAGCACCGGCGCCATCGCCGAGGCGATCGCGCAGGACAAGGAACTGACCAAGAAGCTGCTGCATGCGGCCGGCGTGCCGGTGCCGATGGGGCGCGTGGTGGCCGACCAGGACGACGCCTGGGCCACCGCGCTCGAAATCGGCCTGCCGGTCGTGATCAAGCCGAAGGACGGCAACCAGGGCAAGGGCGTGACGGTCAACGTCACCACCCGCGAGCAGCTCGACGCCGGCTACCTGGCCGCGTCCGAATTTCGCGACGATATCCTGGTCGAGCGCTACCTGCCCGGCAACGACTTCCGCCTGCTCGTGATCGGCAACAAGCTGATCGCGGCGGCCCGGCGCGACCCGCCGATCGTGGTCGGCGACGGCGTTTCCACCGTGCGCCAGCTGGTCGATCAGGTCAACCTCGACCCGCGCCGCGGCAACGGCCATGCGACCTCGCTGACCAAGATCCGCTTCGACGACATCGCGCTGGCCAGCCTGGCCAAGCAGGGCTACGTGGCCGAATCGGTGGCGCCCAAAGGCACGCGCGTGATCCTGCGCAACAACGCCAACCTGTCGACCGGGGGCGCGGCCACCGACGTCACCGACGACGTGCACCCTGAAGTGGCGCTGCGCGCAATCGCCGCCGCCCACATGGTCGGACTCGACATCTGCGGCGTCGACCTGGTGTGCGACAGCGTATTGAAACCGATCGAAGAACAGAACGGCGGCATCGTCGAAGTGAACGCCGCGCCGGGCTTGCGCATGCATTTGTCGCCGTCGTTCGGCAAAGGCCGCAAGGTCGGCGAAGCGATCGTCTCGTCGCTGTTCGCCGACGGCGACGACGGCCGCATTCCGGTGGTGGCCGTGACCGGCACCAACGGCAAGACCACCACGGTGCGCCTGATCGCGCACCTGCTCACGGCCGCCGGCCTGCGCACCGGCATGACCAACACCGACGGCGTCTACATCGAAGGGCGGCGCATCGACAGCGGCGACTGCAGCGGTCCGCGCAGCGCGCGCAACGTGCTGCTGCATCCCGACGTCGACGCCGCCGTGTTCGAAACCGCGCGCGGCGGCATGCTGCGCGAAGGCCTGGCCTTCGACCGCTGCCAGGTCGCGGTGGTGACCAACATCGGCTCGGGCGACCACCTGGGGCTGAACTACATCACCACGCTGGAAGACCTGACGG
>JANYGW010000039.1 GCA_025359245.1 Massilia sp. | reverse complement strand
CGAAGCGTTCGAGAAGTCGCTCGACACCTACCGGCTCGACGTCGGCCGCTATCCGACGACCGAAGAGGGCATGGCCGCCCTGATCACGGCGCCGGCCACCGCCGCCGGCAAGTGGAACGGCCCCTACCTGAAGAAGGCGCTTCCGCTCGACCCCTGGGGCCACCCTTACCAGTACCGCGCGCCGGGCACCAAGGGCGAGTACGAGATCCTCTCGCTGGGCAAGGACGGCCAGGCCGGCGGCACCGGCGAGGACGCCGACATCGTGTCCGACTAACCCCCAGGCCCGCACCGACGCAGTTTTTTTCACCCGATTGGAACAGGCTCCATGCAGTTTGCTGTCCGTACCCTCGCGCCTGATATGTCGATCGCCAGCCAGGTCGTCGACGCGCCCGACGCCGCCGCCGCCCGCCGCCAGCTCGAAGCGCGCGGCCTGTTCGTCAGCGCCGTCGAACCGGTCGCGTCGAGCGGCTTGCGCAGCGCGCGCGGGCGCGGCCTGTCGCTGGTGCTGTTCAGCCAGGAGCTGCTGGCCTTGTTGACGGCCGGCCTGGGCATTGTCGAATCGCTCGAAGCCCTGCTCGAAAAAGAAGCCAACCAGCACACCCGCGGCGTGCTCGAACGCCTGCTCGCCGGCCTGCGCGAGGGCAAACGCTTTTCCGGCGTGCTGGCCGAACAGTCCGACCTGTTCCCGCCGCTCTACATCGGCATCGTGCGCGCGGCCGAGGGCACCTCCGACCTGCCACGCTCGCTCGAACGCTTCATCGACTACCAGCAGCGCATCGACCTCGTGCGCAGCAAGATCGTCAGCGCCGCGATCTATCCGGTGATCCTGCTCGGCGTCGGCGCCGGCGTCAGCGGCTTCCTGATCACCTACGTGGTGCCGCGCTTCGCCGAGGTCTATCAAGGCGCCGGCCGCAACCTGCCGTGGATGTCGCAGATGCTGCTCGGCTGGGGCCAGTTCGCCGGCCACCACACGGCCGTGCTGATCGGCGGCGCCGCCGCCATCGTCGCCGCGCTGGTGCTCGGCTACCGCCGCCTCGCGCGCGACGGCGGCATGATGCGCCTGATGGCGCGCCTGCCCGGCATCGGCGAGCGCGTGCGCATCTACGAGCTCTCGCGCCTCTACCTCACGCTGGGCATGCTCAGCGAAGGCGGCATCACCATCGTGCACGCGATCGACACCGTGCAGGGCATGGTCTCGCCGACCGTGCGCGCCTCGCTGGTGGCGGCGCGCCTGTCGATCGAATCCGGAGAACCTTTGTCGAACGCCTTTGAAATACACAAACTGACGACCCCGATTTCGCTGCGCATGCTGCGCGTGGGCGAGCGCACCGGCGACATGGGGCCGATGCTGACCCAGTCGGCCGCCTTCTACGACGGCGAAATCAGCCGCTGGATCGACCGCTTCACGCGCACCTTCGAGCCGCTGCTGATGGCCTGTATCGGCCTGGTGGTGGGCGGCATCGTGGTGCTGCTGTACATGCCGATCTTCGACCTGGCCGGAGACATGTCATGAGTGCGCTGATCGATGCCGGCGTGCTGGCGCGCGCACGCGCCCAGAGCCTGCTGTCGCAGCGCTCCTTGATGACCGAACTGGAAGCCATCTCGGGCCTGGACGCGCGCCTGATCGTGCGCGAACTGGCCCAGCCTTTCGGCCTGTCGGTGATGGAAACGGCCGACATGCTGCGCCAGCTGCCGGCTTTCGACCTGCTGCCGCTGGCGCAGTCGCTGTCGCGCCACTGCGTGCTGCTGCGCGACACCGACGGCGTGCTGACCGGCGTGATCGCCGACCCGTTCGATATCGACCTGCAGACCTGGCTCGAAACGCGCGCCCGCGCCACCCCGGGCGCGCCGCTGCAACTGCGCCTGGCGCTGCAGTCCGACATCCAGGCTTATTTGTCGAAGCAGGAAGAATCGGCGCGCGCGGTCGACTCGCTCGTGGCCGGCGTGTCCGAAGGCCGGCGCGACGGCAAGACCGCCGCCGTGCTGTCGTTCGCCTCGGTATCCGAAGCGGCCAGCCCGGCCGTCAAGCTGGTCAACTCGACCCTGTATGACGCCTTGAAGGCGGGCGCCTCCGACATCCACCTGGAAAGCACCGCCGGCGGCCTGGCCGTCAAGTACCGGGTCGACGGCGTGCTCGATCACGCCACCTCGGTCAACGGCATCGAAGTGGCCGAACACATCATCTCGCGCATCAAGGTGCTGGCCGAACTGGACATCGCCGAACGGCGCGTGCCGCAGGACGGCTCGTTCCGGGTCGAGTCGGGCGGACGCGAGATCGACTTGCGCGTCTCGATCATGCCGAGCATCCACGGCGAGGATGCGGTGATCCGGATTCTCGACAAGCGCGCCATGATCGAAGCCTACGGCGCCTTGACGCTCGAAGCGCTCGGCTTCGACGCGCCCTCGCTGGTGTCCTTGCGCATGCTCGCGCAAGAAGCCTACGGCATGCTGCTGGTGACCGGCCCGACCGGTTCGGGCAAGACCACCACGCTGTACGCGGCGCTGACCGAGATCCACAACGGGCGCGAAAAAATCATCACCATCGAGGACCCGGTCGAGTACCAGCTGCCCGGCATCCTGCAGATTCCGGTCAACGAAAAGAAGGGCCTGACCTTCGCCAAGGGCTTGCGCTCGATTCTGCGGCACGACCCCGACAAGATCATGGTCGGCGAGATCCGAGACCGCGAGACCGCCGAAATCGCCGTGCAGTCGGCCCTGACCGGCCACCTGGTCCTGACCACCGTGCACGCCAATAACGTGTTCGACGTGTTCGGCCGCTTCACCCACATGGGCATCGACCCGTACGCCTTCGTCTCGGCGCTCAACGGCATCTGGGCCCAGCGCCTGGTGCGCATGAACTGCCCGCACTGCGCGGCCCAGTACACGCCGGCCGACGCCGAACTGGAGGCCGTCAACCTGGAACGCAAGGACGTGCACGATTACCTTTTCATGCAGGGCAAGGGCTGCGGCGACTGCCGCGGCACCGGCTACAAGGGGCGCCGCTCGATCGCCGAGATACTGACGCTGAACGACGAGATCCGCGAGCTGATCGTCGACAAGCGCCCGATCCGCCAGATCAAGGCCGCCGCCTACGAGAACGGCACGCGCAGCCTGCGCCTGGCCGCGCTCGAACTTGTCAAGCGCGGCGCCACCACGCTCACCGAAATCAAACGGGTGACCCTGCATGCGTAAGCGCTTCGGACAGGCATTGCGGATCGGCGTCTCACCGCACGGGCTGGCGCTGGTCAAGACCAGCCGCTGGCAGGGCGCGCCGCTGGAAGTGGTGGCCGAACACCGCTTCGGCAGCGCCGGCCTGCCGGGCTTCGAGACCATCGCCGCCGGCGTGCGCCAGCTGCTGCAGGACGCCAGCTGCGCCGGCTGGCCGGCCACCATCGTGCTGGCCGACGAACTGACGCGCCTGTGGCAGGTGTCGCCGCCGCAGGGCAGCACGCGCGTGGCCGACCTCGAGGCCGCCGCCGCGGTGCGCTTTCAGGCGCTGTACGGCGAACCGGCATCAGCCTGGCAGCTCGCCGCCGGCTGGGACGCCGCCAAACCCTTCCTGGCCGCCGCCATGCCGCGCCACCTGCTCGCCTTGCTGCAGCACGCGGCCAACGAACAGCAGGTCACGCTGGTCGAGATCGTGCCCCAATTTATCGCTGGCTGGAACCAGTGGAATAGCGCGCTCAAGCCGGGCGCGTGGTATGGCCTGGTGCAGCGCGGCGTGCTGACGCTGGGCGCGCTCGACGGCGCCGGCGTGTGCGCGGTGCGCGCGGTCAACCTGCCCGACGGCGCCACCTTGGAGTGGCTGGGCCAGCATGTGGCGCGCGAAGCGCTGCGCCTGAACCTGGCCGTGCCGGACCGCCTGCAATTGTCCGGCAGCGCGCCGAAAACCTGGAACAGCAGCACCGGCGCCGCGCTGGCTTGCAGCCTGTTCGCGCCCGGCCACGGCGCCGCCTTGTCGGCCGGCGTGCAGCTGGCCGCCACGGGAGCGCGCACATGAGCCGCCTGCGCATCGATTTTGCACCGCCGGGCGTGGCGCGCACATTGCACCGCACCGGCGCCGGCGCCTGGCTGCTGGCGGCGCTCGCGCTGCTGCTGTGCCTTGCGTGCGGCGTGTCCGGCTGGCGCCTGCTGGCCCAGCAGCGCCAGGATACGGCCCAGCTGACGGCCGCGGCCACCCGCGCCAAGGCGCCGCTGGTGATCGCCGTCAAGGTGCCCGTGACGCCGATTTCGGAACAGCAGGCGGCCGCCGTCAACAACGCCGTCATGCAGCTGAACCTGCCGTGGCGCGCGCTGCACGACACCATCGGCGCGGCCACGCCGGCCAATATCGCGCTGCTGGCGCTGGAGCCGGACGCGCGCCGGCGCACCATCAAGATCAGCGCCGAAACCAAGACCAGCGACGCCATGATCGCCTACATCGAAGCGCTCAAGGAGCAGGAATTGTTTACCGGGGTGGTGCTGACGCGCCACGAAATCAACGAGCTCGATCCGAACAAGCCGATCCGCTTTCAACTCGAAGCTGAATGGACGGCGCCATGAAGAATGTGAACCTGGCGGCCATCGTGCTGCGCGTGCGCCTGGCCTTGACGGCAATCGGTCCGGTGTTCTGCGGCGCGGCGCTGCTGTGCGTGGCCGGCGCCGCCACGCTGTTATGGCTGATGGCGCAGCCGAAGCTGCAGGCCGAGCGCCAGCAGCTGGCACTGCACCAGGTCAGCATGCCGGCCCAGGCCGGGGCCAGGGACGCGCCGGTCAGCGCCAGTGAAAACCTGCAGCGCTTCTACGCCGCGCTGGGCGAAAAACGCTACGCCGAACAGCAGGTCAAGACGCTGTTCGGACTGGCCGCGAAAACCAATCTGTCGCTCAGCCAGGGCGAATACAAGAGCGCCTACGACCGCAACGGCCGCCTGCATACCTACCAGGTCACGCTGCCGGTCAAGGGCAGCTACCGCGACGTCTGGCAATTCAGCCTGATGGCGCTGCGCGCGATTCCCTTCGCCTCGCTCGATGAACTGAGTTTCAAGCGCGAGAGCATCGGCGAGACCCAGGTCGAAGCGCGCCTGCTCCTGACCCTTTACCTGGCCGACCAGCCTGCCGGAGCGCTGCCATGAAGCCGATCCACATCGCGATGGGACTGGCCGTTGTGGGCGCGGGCGCACTGGCGCTGTTCGGCGACAAGACGCCCAATTCGGGCGTGGCCGAAGCGGTCGAACGCAAGAGCGCCGCCAGGCCGGTGACCGTGGCCGCAGTCGCCGCCGCACCGGCCGCCGCCGCCGACAAAAAATCCGGCGCCGCCGCCCCGATGATCCTGGCGCTGACGCCGCGCGCCACGCTGATCGGCGAGGGCGACGATGCGCTGGGCCGCTCGGCCGACGTGTTCGGGCGTCAGGACTGGACCCCGCCGCCGCCGCCGTCGTCGGCCGCGCAGGGCAAGGCGCCACCGCCGCCGCCGCCGATGGCGCCGCCGCTGCCGTTCACGTTCCTGGGCAAGGCTGCCGAAGGCGGCCAGTGGGAAGTATTTCTCGCCATCGGCGACAAGACCTATGTCGTGCGCGACAAGATGGTCATCGACGGCGTCTACCGGGTCGACGCGATTGCGCCGCCCAACCTGACGCTCACTTATCTGCCTTTGAACCAGGTTCAACAGCTCAACATTGGAGTTCTCGACTGATGGCTAGTCAACGGATGGGCAGTCGCTGCCTGAATTTGTCACGCCGCCTCGCTTTGCCGCTGGCCGCGCTGATACTGGCCGGCTGTGCCGCCCAGAATGCCTACCAGGAAGGGCGCACCTTGGTTGAACATGACCAGGTCGAAGCCGGCCTGCTCAAGTACCAGCAGGCGATGGCGGCCGATCCCACCAATCCGCAATACCGGGCCGCCTACATCCAGACGCGCGACCGCAGCACCTTGCGCTTGCTCGAGCTGTCCGACCGCGCCCTGGCCGACGGCAAGGTGGCGCTGGCGCTGCAGGGCTACCAGCGCGTGCTGAACATCGAGCCGGGCAACGAGCGCGCGCGCAGCGGCTTGCGCGCGGTCGAATCCGACCAGCGCCACGTGCGCATGCTGGCCGACGCGAAGGAGGCTTTCGAACGCGGCGACTACGACCTGGCGCGCGCCAAGGTCAATGCCATCCTGGGCGAGCGCGTCAACCACGAGCAGGCGCGCCTGCTGCTGGTCCAGATCAACGAGAAGCAGGCCGCCGTGCCGGTCGCCGAAACGGGCCTGACCGCGGCTTACCGCCAGCCGATCAGCATCGAGTTCCGCGACGCCCCGCTCAAGCAGGTGTTCGACGTGATCGCGCGCCGCTCGGGCCTCAATTTCTTGTTCGACAAGGACTTCAAGGCCGACCAGAAGACCTCGATCTTCCTCAAGAACAGCACCGTCGAAGCGGCCGTGCACTTCCTGCTGGTGACCAACCAGCTCGAGCAGCAAGTCATGGACGGCAATACCATCCTGATCTATCCGAACGTGGCCGCCAAGGTCAAGGATTACCAGGAATTGACGATCAAGACCTTCTTCCTGGCCAATGCGGACGCCAAGGCGGTCGCCAATACGCTCAAGACCATCCTCAAGTCGCGCGACGTGGTGGTCGACGAGAAGCTGAATCTGGTGATCGTGCGCGACAGCGCCGAGGCGATCAAGCTGGCCTCCAAGCTGGTGGCGCTGCAGGACATCGCCGAGCCGGAAGTGATGCTCGAAGTGGAGATCCTGGAGATCAAGCGCAGCCGCCTGATGGAGCTGGGTATCGCCTGGCCGGCCAGCCTGTCGCTCGCGCCATTGACCCTGCTCGACATCGACAACAAGCCGGTGCCGCTGTCGCTGGCCAATCTGCGCGGCCTGAACAAGGGCACGATCGGCGTGTCCGGCGTATCGGCCACGATCAACGCCAACAAGACTGACGGCGATTCGAACACGCTGGCCAATCCGCGCATCCGGGTGCGCAACCGCGAAAAAGCCAAGGTCGTCATCGGCGACAAGGTACCCAACATCACCACCACGATTTCGCCGGGCGCCAACGGCTTCGCGTCCGAATCGGTCACCTACCTCGACGTCGGCCTGACGCTGAACGTGGAGCCGACCATCTACCTGAACAACGAGATCGCGATCCGCATCGCGCTCCAGGTCAGCAACCTGGTCAGTTCGACGACGACCAAGTCCGGCACCACCGCCTACCAGATCGGCACCCGCGAAGCGAGCACCATGCTGCAGCTCAAGGATGGCGAGAACCAGGTGCTGGCTGGCCTGATCAACAACGAGGACCGCAGCAGCGGCAGCAAGATCCCCGGCATCGGCAACCTGCCGCTGATCGGCCGCCTGTTCGGCAGCACCCGCGACGAAAAGGACAAGACCGAGATCGTGCTGTCGATCACGCCCCACCTGATCCGCAACATCCAGCGTCCGGCCGCCAACGCGTCCGAGTTCAGCGCCGGCACCGAAACGAGTTTCCGGCGCCGTCCGGATACAGCCGTCAAGGCGCCGACCGTGATGCCGGCAGCGCCAGGCCAGCGCCAGGCTCCGGCGCCGATGCCCGCGCCAACGCCAACGCCAACGGCCACCCCGGCACCGGCGCCGACCTATCCGGCGCTGCCGGCCGCCGCGCCAGCAACGGCGCTGCCGCCGGCACAGCCGGTGCCGGTGCCTGCGCCTGCGCCGGCCGCAGAGGGCGGCTTCAGCACGGCCACCAAGCCGCCGCCGGAGCCTGAAACCAAAGAGCAATGATGTTGCGCGTTGCGGGCCGCGGTTTTACGCTGATTGAATTGCTGGTCACGCTGGCAATCCTGGCCCTGCTCGGCACCCTGGTGCTGCCCGTGACCCAGGTCGCGGTGCAGCGCAAGCAGGAGCAGGAGCTGCGCCACGCGCTGCGCGACATCCGCTACGCCATCGATGCCTATAAGAAGGCGTATGACGAAGGCCGCATCGCCCGCTCGCTGAACAGTACCGGCTATCCGAAAAGCCTGGAAACGCTGGTCGAAGGCACGCCCGACCTGCGCAGCCCCAAGCGCGCCAAGTTGTTCTTCCTGCGGCGCGTGCCGCGCGACCCGTTCGGCGGCGACAGCCAGCAGACCGACGCCGAAACCTGGGGCAAGCGCAGCTATGCCAGCGAAGCGACCGATCCGCAGGAGGGCGAGGACGTGTACGATGTGTACTCGAAATCCGAGCGCAGCGGCCTGAACGACATACCGTACAAGAAATGGTAAGCATGCATTCCCCACCGACACCGAAGCGCCGCGGCTTCACCCTGATCGAACTGCTGGTCGTGCTGGGCATCATCGCCTTGCTGCTGACGCTGGCCGTGCCGCGCTATTTCCCGACCATCGACAGCGCCAAGGAAACCATCCTGGCCGACAACCTGCGCAATACGCGCGAAGTGATCGACCAGTTCTATACCGACCGCGGCCGCTATCCGGATTCGCTCGACCAGCTGGTCGAGAAAAAATACCTGCGCAGCCTGCCGATCGACCCGATCACCGACAGCACCAGCACCTGGATTTTGATCCCGCCCGAGGATGCGACCAAGGGCAATCTGTACGGCATCCGCAGCGGCGCGCCCGGCAACAGCCGCAGCGGCAAGCCGTATTCCGAACTGTAGTCAGCATGCGGCCACGGCGCTCAGGCGGCTTTACCTATCTCGGACTGCTGATCCTGATCACGGTCATCGGGCTGGTGGGCGCGGCCGGCCTGAAAATGGGCACGCTGTTCCAGCAAGCCGCCGCCGAGGAAGAGCTGCTGGAAATCGGCGCCCAGTTCAGCGATGCGCTGCGCAGCTATGCGGCGGCGACGCCGCAAGGCAAGCCACAGCAGCCGCCCAGCCTGCTTGAACTGCTGAAGGACCCGCGCTTCCCCAACCCGCGCCGGCACCTGCGCAAGATCTTCGTCGATCCGGTCACCGGCAAGGCGGAGTGGGGCATCATCTATTTGGGCGACAAGGTCGGCGTGGTCGGCGTGTACAGCCTGTCGACGCGGCGCCCGCTGAAGATCGCCAATTTCGACATCCGTTTCCAGAACATGGAAAACCGCGAGCACATCTCCGACTGGAAGTTCGCGATGGCGGGCGGCGAGGGCGTCAATCCGGCGGTGCTGACGCCACCGAATTCGATGGTGGGGGCAGGCTCGCTGTTTGCGCCGGGTGCGCCGGGCGGCAAGCCGGGCACGGGCATGCCGGGCGACGCCAAGCCGGGCGACGCAAAACCGGGCGAAGGCAAGTCGGGCGAAGGCAAGCCGGGCGAAGGCAAGGCCGGTGACACGCCGGTGCCCCCGGGCGAGCGGCCGCCGCAACAGCCGCCGCCCGACGACGCGCCGCCGCCCGAACCGGAACAGCCGGCCGACACGCCGCCCGACGAACCGAAGCAGGGCGACGAAGCGCCCGAGGTCGACCCGACCAAGGACGCCGCCAGCGCGAGCAGCACGGTCACCAAGCCGGTCGAGCCGCCGCCCACCGGCCAGCCCCACAAGCGCTAGCGGCCGCCGAATCGGGCGCGCCTTGCGCTATGCCGCCCGGATGCTGGCAGCTGCCTTGCCTGGCAGTGCCTGCCGCAAGTTCCAGGCTGCGCTGAGCATCAGTATCACGCCCGCGCCGAGACAGCCCAGTGGTTCGGCCGGTCCGCGTGCGAAGGTCAAAGGATAGACCAGCGCCAGCAGGACCAATGCCACGCCGGTGACGTAGTACGGCGCATGGTGAAAGATGCGCGCGATCGGAAAGAAGTGCAGTCCGACGATCAGCATGATGGCGGGAGCGATCCACGCGGATAGCCCGGAGCGGTTCAAGATATTGATCACCACCAGAATCGCAACCCATTGCATCACGTTGATGATGCGGAAATTTCGCTTGATGCGCTGGCGCGCAGCGCTCTGCTGTTCCGCGCCGTCGCGGCCCCGTGCCTTGCGATACTGGATGACGCAGAACGCGAGCACCGCGAGCGCGCCCAGCCAGATCGGCGCCAGTGAGGCGATATGCGGGCCGAATGCCTGCATGCTCCACAAGGTCATCCAGCCGGCGCCGAAGGTCGTCAGGAACATGGCACCTTGCGCTCGGCCCAGTGCAGTTGGCGGTGGTGCGGCGGCATCAGGGGGCGTCATTGGCATGGCTGAACTCCGATTGTCAGGTTGGCTGGGCGAAGCAGAATTGGCCGACCAGCAATCATGCTGTCTTGCCATCATACTTCGTGCGTCGCCATAGTAAGGCAATGACGCCGATTGAGCCAGTCAAATAAACCGCAATCCGGCCGCCGCCGGCCAGTCTCTAACGGCCGGTGCGCTTGAAGTCGGCGAGACGAAAGCCGAGCAGGAACAGCACGCCGAAATACAGCGCCACGCAGACCGTGACGAGCAGCAGCAGCGTGCCCGCGCGCAGCAGGCCGTGCAGGTGGGCGCCGGTGCCGGTCCAGGCGAAGCGCGCGCTGGCAAACCAGGCCAGCGTGCCCATCGCGGTGACGGCCACCACCAGCTTGGTGAAGAACAGCGGCCAGCCCGGCTGCGGCACGAAGATGCCGCGCTTGAACAGCAGCACGAACATGGCGCCGGCGTTGATGCAGGCGCCCAGCCCGATCGACAGCGCCAGGCCGGCGACCTTGAAATGCGGCACCAGCAGGAAGTTCAGCACCTGGACCGAGATCACCACCCCGATCGCGATGCGCACCGGTGTGCGGAAGTCCTGGCGCGCATAGAAGGCGGGCGTCAGCGTCTTGACCAGGATGATGCCGACCAACCCGGCGCTATAGGCCATCAGCGGTTCGACCGAGTTGGCGGTGGCGAGGGCGCCGAACTGGCCATAGTTGAATAGCGTGGCGATGACCGGCTCGGCCAGCATGGCCAGCCCGACTGCGGCCGGCAGCGCCAGCAAAAAAGTCAGGCGCAAGCCCCAGTTCAGCAGGCCCGAGTATTCGCTCGGGTCTTCATTGGTGATCGCCTTGGCCAGGCCGGGCAGCAAGATGGTGCCCAGCGCCACGCCCAGCATGGCGGTCGGAAACTCCATCAGGCGGTCGGCATAGGTCAGCGCGGACACGCTGCCGGCGCCCAGATGGCCGGCGATCGAGGTATTGATCAGCAGGCTGATCTGGGCGGCGGATACGCCCAGCAGCGCCGGCCCCATCTTTTGCAGGATGCGCCGCACGCCCGGGTCGCGCAGCGCGGCCAGCGGGTTCAGGTGGATGCGCGGCAGCATGCCGATTTTCAGCAGCGACGGAATCTGCAGGCCGACCTGCAGCAGGCCGCCGACCATGACGGCAATGGCCATCGCATAGATCGGCTGGGCCAGGCGCTGCTGCAGGAACAGGGCGGCACAGATGAATGCCAGGTTCAGCAGCACGGGCGTGAAGGCGGGAATCTTGAAGCGATTCCAGGTATTGAGGATGCCGCCGGCCAGCGCCACGAAGGACATGCAGACTATATAAGGGAACATGAAGCGCGTCATGAAGATCGTGGCCGCGTAACTGTCGCCGCTTTGCTTGCTGGCGTCGACGATCCAGTGGATCAGCAGCGGCGCGGCAATGATGCCGGCCAGGCTGATCAGGATGGTGCTCCATACCAGGAACGTGGCGGCCTGGTCGACCAGTTCCTTGGTTTCCGCTTCGCCATTCCTGTTCTTGTATTCGGACAGCAGCGGCACGAAGGCTTGCGAAAAAGCGCCCTCGGCGAACAGGCGGCGCAGCAGGTTGGGCAGCCGGAAGGCGATAATGAAGGCGTCGGTGTAGGCGTTCGAGCCGAAGGCGCGCGCCTGCAGGCTTTCGCGCAGCAAACCGGTGACTCGGGACAGCATCGTCATGCTGGATATGGCGGACAGGGTCTTGAGCAAGTTCATGGGGCAGGATTATAGCCCGGCAACAGGCAGGCGCAGGGGCGCGACGCCCGTGGCGGCAAACTATTGTTGATTTAGGAATTGCCCTTGACGGAATAAATCGCTATAATCGAAGGCTGTACAGAATTCTGTTACGCAGACACTAATGTTTAGCAGACGCTAATGTTTGCAAACGCAACTTGACCCGATCTAGGAAATTCCATGGCAAATACCGCACAAGCGCGCAAACGCGCTCGTCAAGCAGTAAAGCAAAACGCACACAATTCGCCGCAGCGTTCGACTCTGCGTACCGCAATCAAAGCTGTTCGTAAAGCCATCCAGGCTGGCGACAAGGCTGCAGCAACGGCGATCTTCCAGACCTCCGTGTCGAAGATCGACAGCATCGCTGACAAAAAAATCATCCACAAGAACAAGGCAGCTCGCCATAAGAGCCGTCTGGCTGCAGCCCTGAAGGCGCTGGCTGCTTAATTGCGGTTGACGCTGGCGGACTTGTCCGCCATCTGAGCTGGTGATGGATAAAAAACCCGCCTGACCTGGTCACGGCGGGTTTTTTCGCTTGGTGCGCGTTCAGCGCTCCAGCGCATCAACCAACGTCATCCCCGCGTTCCGTTTCGCGAGGATGACCTTGGTTTAAGTCATTGAAATCATTGATGTTGCTATTGCTGCGGGCATGAAAAAAGGCAGGCCGAAGCCTGCCTTTCTACTGACGCAGTCGCGATTACTTCGATGCGGCTGGCGCAGCGGCTGCTGGAGCCGAAGCCGAAGCCGATGCCGATGAGGCAGCTGCTTTGGCTTTTTTGGTTTTCTTTGCTTTAGGAGCCGATGCCGACGCCGATGCCGACGCTGCAGCAGGAGCGGAAGCCATGGCCGAAGCCGATGCCGATGCCGAAGGCGCAGCAGCGAAAGCGGCGGTAGCGAACAGGGAGACGAACAGGGCAGCGATGATCTTGGACATTTTGAATTCCTTTTTTATGGTGTAGAAAACATGATTCGTCATGAATCTGTCATATAACGCGGCTGCTAAATTTCCGGTTGACACTATTTTCAACTTTTTTTGATGCCATTTGCCGGCACTTCCATCGACTCGCCCGGCATCAATGGATGGGTGGCCAGCGAAAACGGCCCGATGCTGCTGCGCACCAGGCGCAAGGTCGGCAAGCCGACCGCCGCCGTCATGCGGCGCACCTGGCGGTTCTTGCCTTCCTGCAGGGTGATCGCGATCCAGCTGGTGGGCTTGTCGGCCCGCACCCGGATCGGCGGATTGCGCGGCCACAGCCACAGCGGCTCGGCGATCTGCACCGCCTTGCACGGCTTGGTGACGAAGTCGCCCAGGTCGAGCGGCCCCTGCAGGCGCGCGAGCAGGGCCGCGTCGAGCGCGCCGTCGACCTGCACCAGATAGGTTTTCGCTTCCTTGTGGTCCGGATGGGCGATCGCGTGCTGCAGCTTGCCGTCGTCGGTGAGCAGCATCAGCCCTTCGCTGTCGGCGTCCAGCCGCCCGGCCGGGTAGATATTCGGCGTCTTGATGTAGTCGCCCAGCGCCTCGCGCCCGTCCTGGGGCGAGAACTGGCACAGCACCTGGAATGGCTTGTTAAATAGAATGAGGGGCATAATAGTATGGTCGTCGCGTAAATGTTAAGCTTTTGAGGCTATGCTAGTGTCCTAAAGTCGTAGCGCCTAGTAAAATACTGGTGCATAATGTGAAACGCGCGTCTTATGTCTTATAGAAGACTACAGCTCTCGTTGTATTTATTTATCTAATTCAGTTTGCAGACCAGCCTGGCAGAAGCAACCAACCGTTGCCGCTTGCTATGCGTCCACTTCGGAGATCACGATGTTTCAACATATCAAAGTTCCTGCTGACGGCCAGAAAATCGCCGTCAATGCCGATTTTTCGCTGAATGTACCAGATAATCCGGTCATTCCCTACATCGAAGGCGATGGCACCGGGGTCGATATCAGCCCGGTCATGATCAAGGTCGTCGATGCGGCAGTGGCCAAGGCCTACGGCGGCAAGCGCAAGATCAGCTGGATGGAAATCTACGCAGGCGAAAAATCGACCTCCGTGTACGGCCCTGACGTGTGGCTGCCGGAAGAAACGCTGCAAGTGCTGAAGGACTATGTGGTCTCGATCAAGGGTCCGTTGACGACCCCGGTCGGCGGCGGTATCCGCTCGCTCAACGTCGCACTGCGCCAGCAGCTCGACCTGTATGTCTGCCTGCGTCCAGTGCGCTACTTCACTGGCGTGCCTTCGCCAGTGAAAGAGCCAGAGAAGACCGACATGGTCATCTTCCGCGAAAACTCGGAAGACATCTACGCCGGTATCGAATACGAGCAGGGCTCCGAAGGCTGCAAGAAACTGATGGATTTCCTGATCAAGGAAATGGGCGTCACCAAGATCCGCTTCCCGAACACCTCGGGCCTGGGCATCAAGCCAGTGTCGATCGAAGGCACCGAGCGCCTGGTGCGCAAGGCGATCCAGTACGCAGTCGACAATGACAAGCCGTCGGTGACGATCGTCCACAAGGGCAACATCATGAAGTACACCGAAGGCGGCTTCCGCGACTGGGCGTACGCATTGGCGCAAAAAGAGTTTGGCGCCGAGCTGATCGATGGCGGCCCATGGTGCAAGTTCAAGAATCCAAAGACCGGCCGCGACATCATCGTCAAGGATTCGATCGCCGACGCCTTCCTGCAGCAGATCCTGCTGCGCCCGGCAGAGTACAGCGTCATCGCGACCTTGAACCTGAACGGCGACTACATTTCGGACGCACTGGCGGCGCAAGTGGGCGGCATCGGCATCGCGCCGGGCGCCAACCTGTCGGACTCGGTCGCGATGTTCGAAGCGACCCACGGCACCGCGCCCAAGTACGCAGGCAAGGACGATGTGAACCCGGGTTCGCTGATCCTGTCGGCTGAAATGATGCTGCGCCACATGGGCTGGCTGGAAGCGGCCGACCTCTTGATCTCGTCGATGCAGAAATCGATCGCCAGCAAGAAAGTCACCTACGACGTCGCGCGCCTGATGGAAGGCGCGACGCAGGTATCGTGCTCCGGTTTCGGCGATGTGATGATCGAGCACATGTAATCAGCGCTGCATTGCTGATACTGGAAAGCCCCGCGCCGGATTCGGTTGCGGGGCTTTTTTTATGCTTTGGCCGTATAGTATGCATACTGCATTGCCGTGCCATTGAACTGGTGGTGTCCCATGCCAAACCGCATTGAAATTCGAACGTCGAACTGGGTGCTCAGGCTGCCCGCCGACTGGTCGCCGGTCGAGGACCAGAAGCAGGGCTTCCATTTTGAATCCGCCGACGGCAACAAGGGCCTGTATATCGCGACCCATATCATCGGCGCGGACCATCCCAGTTCGGTCGAGGAGCTGGCCGAGTGGTTCATCGCGGCCGATATCGCCACGCTGGACCAGATGGACGGCTTCAGCTGGGCCACCCGCGCGCGCAGCGCGGAGAGCGACGCCGGGGTCTGCACCGCGCTGCTCGACCGCTACGCGCAGGCGCAGGACTATCGCTTCATCGGAAAAATCCTGGCGCGCCCGGGGCAGGTCGTCAGGGCCTCATTTCAAGATTACCGGTGCGCCAGCTATGCGAACAGCAATGCGTATTTCGCGCCCATCATCGCGTCGCTCGAGTTTGTCGCAGTGACGCCCGAGGGTGCGGGAATTCGCTTTCACTAGTCCCAAAAAAAGCCTCGGCTCGCGTGAGCGCGGGGCTGTGCGCGCGCGGCGCTGCTTACTGGACGCCGCCGCCGCACGCGACCATCTTGCCGTCGGACGAAATCTCGCAACGGGGCGCCGCGCCGCCGCAGGCGACCATGCGGCCATCGTGCGACTTCTCACAGACAGGCGCTTTGCCGCCGCATGCGACCTGCCTGCCGTCCGACGAGTGCTGGCAGAACGGCGCCAGGCCGCCGCACGCGACCATCTTGCCGTCGGACGATACCTGGCAGAACGGCGCCGCGCCGCCGCAGGCGACCATCTTGCCGTCCGATGAAACGGCGCAGTGCGCCGCGCCGGTCGCGGCAGGCGCGCGCACCGCAATCGTCGGTGCGTCGGGCGCGGTGATGATGGCGCATGCGCTGCATGTCAATGCCAGTACGGCGCTCATGAACAAAGCGGGAAATTTCATTTTTAATCTCTTCTCGAATGTGGGTTGGACGCTGCGCTCATTGCTGTCGGCTGGCGAACCTGGCGATGCGTTGCATGGCGATTGGCGCCATGGTTTCTTCGATGCTGCCGTACTCGTCGACCTTGCCGGTTTTCGCGGTCTGGAACAAGTGATTCAGCGACGGCAGCAGCTCGGACTGGGCATGCTTGTTCGCGCCCGCTTTCAGCGCCGCCATGATGCCCGCCAGGTTTTCGTCGGCAGTGACCTGGTGGTCAAGGCTGCCATTGAGCACCAGTACCGGAGCACGCACCATGCGCCAGTCTTTCTGGGGATCCGACATCAGCAGCGCGCGCATTGCCGGCTTCTCGGCTTCGGCCAGCGACAGCGAGCCGATGTTCATCTTGTACTTGGCGACCAGGGCCCGGTCTTCCGGCGTCAGGCTCGCGAGCATGTCCTTGAGCGCTGCGACGCGCGCGCCGGCATCGGCCTGCGCGATGGTGATATCGTAGAACTGGCGTACGTAAAGCATGATCCGCTCGGTCTCGGCAGGATTGGCGCCATGGTCGGTGGCCTCGACCCGGTCCTGCAGCACGATCGTGTCCAGGCCGGACAGGCCGATGCCGGCCATCGACACCACAAAGTCGACCGACTTCGGGTCGCGCGCGGCCACCGCGGCGGCGATGCCCGCGCCTTCGCTATGCCCGACCAGGCCCACCCGGCTGAAGCCCTTGCGGCCCTTGAGCATCTTGGCGACCGCATTCAAGTCGTCGATCAGCTGCGCGCCGGTGTGCTGCGCGTAGTCGCCGCTGGAGCGGCCGACGCCGCGCTTGTCGTAACGCAGCACGGCGACGCCGTTGCGGGCCAGGTGATCGGCCAGTACGGCAAACAGCTGGTGGCCGAGGATGTTTTCGTCGCGCGTGCTGTCGCCGCTGCCGTTGACCAGGACTACGACGTTTGGATTGGCCACGCCGGTCGGCACCGACAGCGTCGCGCCCAGCACGATGCCGCCGGTGCTGGCGATGGCCAGCGCATGTTCCTTGTAAGGGAAGGGCGCGGCCGGCGTCTGCGGACGCGGCGGCGTCGGGAATGCCTTCACTTGCGTCATCTGGAACGGAAAGACGCCGGGGCCTTGCTGCAGCTCGCAGTTGAAGTGGTCCTTGTCCCAGGTGAGCTTGAGCTTGGCGAAGGAGAGGTCGAGCAGCGCGCTGTCGCCCGTTTCCGTGATGCCCTGGACATGCATGTCGTACGCGCCCTGGTCCGGGCTGACCGACAGCGCGCCGGGCGTGCCGTCCACTTTGGTAAACAGCTCGGCGCCGATCTTCAGCGTGGGCCCGTTTGGAATCTTCATCACGCCGAGCCAGTGGCCCTGGTGGTCCTTGACAACGCCGGCCTGGGCGACCGGTTGAACGGCCAACAGCACGGCCAGCGCGAGGGCGCTTCTGGAAAATAAGATCATCGAATAGAGGGACAGTGAGAGTGAGCCCGTGCAGGCAATATTCTTAAATTTGCAACGAGGAAAGTGTAGCAGAGGCCGCTGCCGGGAAAACATGCGCCGACAGGAGAATTTGGTATGTATGCGGCGCCGCGGCCACGTAGTACAGACGAAAAAAAACTCCGCCGGAAGCGGAGTTTTTCACATCGGGTTGGCTTAAGCAGCCTGGATGTTGGAAGCTTGCTTGCCTTTAGGGCCTTGCGTGACTTCGAATTGAACTTTTTGACCTTCTTTGAGGGTCTTGAAACCGTTCATGTTGATTGCGGAGAAGTGTGCGAACAGATCCTCGCCGCCGTCATCTGGAGTGATGAAGCCAAAACCCTTGGAATCATTGAACCACTTAACTGTACCTGTTGCCATAAAAGAACTTTCAAATAAGAACCAATCACACGAGCTATAAAAGCAAGAAGCTTTTGCCCCCTCCTCAGCCTGCCCAATCTATCAACCATGTACATAAGTACAAGCCAATAAACGCATTGTTGGTTGAAAAAATAATGAAGTCAAGCGGTTTTGATAGGGAATTGTCACAATTTCCACAATCTGCAGAAAAGCAACTCTTGAAATTCGGATTCCGGGTGCCATCTGCGCACTAATCGGAAAACGCGTAAGATGGAAAACAAATGTAAATGCCCTGATATTTACCGAATGCATCAACATTGAAAGCATTAGAATAAGCGTATGGCAACCAAGCAAGACACCGAACAATTGCTGGAGCGGCAGACGGTCAAGCCACCGCCGCTGTACCAGGTAGCTCTGCTCAACGATGACTACACGCCGATGGAGTTCGTGGTGGCGGTCATCCAGGAGTACTTCAACAAGGATCGCGAGACGGCGACGCAAATCATGCTTTCCGTTCATCGCCACGGCAAAGGAGTGTGTGGCGTGTTTTCTAAAGATATAGCCTGTACCAAAGTCGAGTTTGTATTAACGCATGCGCGCAAGGCAGGGCATCCCCTGCAGTGTGTAATGGAGGAAGTATGATTGCGCAGGAACTTGAAGTCTCCCTACACATGGCCTTTGTCGAAGCTCGGCAAGCACGGCATGAATTCATCACCGTTGAGCATTTGCTGCTCGCGCTGCTTGATAACCCGTCGGCCGCCGAAGTGCTGCGCGCCTGCGCAGTCAACATTGAAGACCTGCGCAAAACGCTGACCAATTTCATCGGCGACAATACGCCGACCGTGCCAGGCACGGGCGAAGTCGATACCCAGCCGACGCTTGGATTCCAGCGCGTGATCCAGCGCGCGATCATGCACGTGCAGTCGGCCTCGAACGGCAAAAAGGAAGTCACCGGCGCCAACGTGCTGGTGGCCATCTTCGGCGAGAAGGATTCGCACGCGGTCTACTACCTGCACCAGCAGGGCGTGACACGCCTCGACGTGGTCAATTTCATTTCGCACGGCGTGCGCAAAGACCAGCAGATCGATACGCAAAAAACGTCGGAAGGCGTCGAGGAAGCCCAGGCCGAAGGCCAGGCCAAGGAAAGCCCGCTCGACCAGTTCACGCAAAACCTGAACAAGGCCGCCACCGAAGGCAAGATCGATCCGCTGATCGGACGCGAGGACGAAGTCGACCGCGTGATCCAGATCCTGTGCCGCCGCCGCAAGAACAATCCGCTGCTGGTCGGCGAAGCCGGGGTCGGCAAGACCGCGATCGCCGAAGGCCTGGCCTGGCGCATCACGCAGGAAGACGTGCCCGAAATCCTGCAGAACGCCGTCGTCTACTCGCTCGACATGGGCGCGCTGCTGGCCGGCACCAAGTACCGCGGCGACTTCGAGCAGCGCCTCAAGGCGGTCCTCAAGCAATTGAAGGAAACCCCGCACGGCATCCTGTTCATCGACGAGATCCACACGATCATCGGCGCCGGTTCGGCGTCCGGCGGCACGCTCGACGCGTCCAACCTGCTGAAGCCTGCGTTGGCCAACGGCCAGCTCAAGTGCATCGGCGCGACCACCTACACCGAGTTCCGCGGCGTGTTCGAAAAAGACCACGCCTTGAGCCGCCGCTTCCAGAAAGTGGACGTCAACGAGCCGACCGTCGAGCAGACCGTGCAGATCCTGCGCGGCCTCAAGTCGCGCTTCGAAGAGCACCACGGCGTCAAGTATTCGGCATCGGCGCTGACCACCGCGGCCGAACTGGCTGCGCGCTTCATCAACGACCGCCACCTGCCCGACAAGGCGATCGACGTTATCGACGAAGCCGGCGCCGCCCAGCGCATCCTGCCCAAGTCGAAGCAGAAGAAAACCATCGGCAAGGCCGAGATCGAGGACATCATCGCCAAGATCGCGCGCATCCCGCCGCAAACGGTCAACCAGGACGACCGCAGCAAGCTGCAGACCATCGACCGCGACCTGCGCAACGTCGTGTTCGGCCAGGAGCCGGCGATCGAGGCGCTGTCGTCGGCCATCAAGATGGCGCGCGCCGGGCTGGGCAAGACCGACAAGCCGATCGGCTCCTTCCTGTTCTCCGGTCCGACCGGCGTGGGCAAGACCGAAGTGGCCAAGCAGCTCGCCTTCATCCTGGGCATCGAGCTGATTCGCTTCGACATGTCCGAGTACATGGAACGGCATGCCGTCAGCCGCCTGATCGGCGCGCCGCCGGGCTACGTCGGTTTCGACCAGGGCGGCCTGCTGACCGAGGCCATCACCAAGAAGCCGCACGCGGTGCTGCTGCTCGACGAGATCGAAAAAGCGCATCCGGACATCTTCAACATCCTGCTGCAGGTGATGGACCATGGCACGCTGACCGACAACAACGGGCGCAAGGCGGACTTCCGCAACGTGATCATCATCATGACCACCAACGCCGGCGCCGAGAGCCTGGGCAAGCGCTCGATGGGCTTTACCGACTCCAAGGCGCAGGGCGACGAGATGGTCGACATCAAGCGCATGTTCACGCCGGAGTTCCGCAACCGGATCGACGCGATCATCAGCTTCCGCGCGCTGGACGAAGAAATCATCCTGCGCGTGGTCGACAAGTTCCTGATGCAGCTCGAAGAGCAGCTGCACGAGAAAAAGGTCGAGGCCATCTTCACCGAGTCGCTGCGCAAGTTCCTGGCGCGCAAAGGCTTCGATCCGCTGATGGGCGCGCGCCCGATGGCGCGCCTGATCCAGGACCTGATCCGCAAGGCGCTGGCCGACGAGCTGCTGTTCGGCCGCCTGGTCAGCGGCGGGCGCGTGACGGTCGACATGGACGACAAGGACAACGTCACCCTCGAGTTCCCGGAATCGGATCCGGCGCCGCCAACGGCGCCGGCCGAAACGGTCGAGATCGAGTAATCGCCTCGGCAGCACCCAAAAGCCCGCTCGCTCGCGGGCTTTTTTTCGTCCAAAAGAACTAATCCGGGCCAGCGCGTCAAGTCTTCCGGACAAACAAATCGCACCCATCCCGCATATTTGCTTGATATTTATCAAACGTCGTTGTCATTTCATACCTTCTAATAGGAACTACCGGACCCATCCTTCGGAATGCCGAGCGGGACGCGTTTTCAACCTGCGAGGTATGCCTATGTGTGGTTCTTCCGAATATCCCCATCAACTGCTGCCTGCGGTCGGCCGGTTCGATGCCGCGGCGCCGCTCTCCCATTATCTTCACCCCATCGGCATCGGCACCGGCATCGGCGGCGGCGCGTATCCGCGCATGCTGGCCCGGGTCCCGGGCGCGCGCGCGTACCGCGTGCGCAAGCTGTGCGCCGAGGGCGAGTTTGCCACCATCACCGCGGCGCTGGCGCAGTGGCAGGCCGACAAGCAAAGCATGGCCGGGCCGCGCGCGGCCATCATCGATATCGCCGACAGTGCGATCTACCATGAGGCGCCGCAGTTTCATCTTGGCGCGGGCGAGCAGCTGCAGCTGCGCGCCGCCAGCTTGGCCCATCCCGTGCTGCGCATGTTCGACTACGGCGGCGCAGGATCGCAGCAGGTCCGGATAACGGCGGCTCCCGGCAGCAAGCTGACGCTCGACGGACTGCTGGTGGCGGGCGGTGGCATCGACATCGATGACGGCGCCAGCGACGCTGCGGCCGCAGTGTTGCCGCAGCAAGGCTGCATGGTCACGCTGCGGCACTGCACCCTGGTCCCTGGCTGGGACCCGCAGTCCGGCGGCGAAGCGCCATGGCGCGGCAAGCCCAGTGTCGTGCTGCACGCGGCGGGCGTGGCGCTGCACATCGATCATAGTATCGTCGGGCCGATCCGGGTCGCGGGCAGCGCCCGCCGGGATCTGCATCTGCGCGACAGCATCGTCGACGCCGGCCATGCAGCCGGTCTGGCGATCGCCGATGCGCTGTACGGAACGGCGCCCGTGGCGGCCAGCATCACGCGCAGCACCGTGATCGGCCTGGTCCAGGTGGCGGAAATCACGCTGGCCGAAAATGCGATTTTTGTCGGCCCTTTGCTGGTGGCGCGGCGCTTTACCGGCAGCCTGCGCTTTTGCTACGTGGCGCAAGGTTCGCGCACGCCGCAGCGCGCGTCGTGCCAGCCGGACCAGGCGCTGCAGACGGGCGAATGCTGGCACCCGCGTTTCCAGAGCCTGCGCTACGGCGCACCGGGCTACTGCCAGCTGGCGCCGGACTGCCCGATCGAGATCACCTGCGGGGCCGATGACGATGGTGCGATGGGCGCCCGCCACGACCGGCTGGCGCCATCGGCGCCGGCAGGTCCTTCAAGCCGCGCATGGTCCGGTGAACTAGCTTAGCGTCAGGCTGCGCACCGAGCCTGCGGCGATGTCGACGTCGATCAACCTGCCGTTCCTGTCGAAGACCAGCACATGGCCATCGTGGGCCGCCACGCCCGGATGGTTCGCCTGCGGCAGCCGCAGTTCGGCCACCACCTTGTCGGCATTCCGGTTCGCTACGTGGCAGCGGAACAGGCCGTCGCCGGTGCGCGTACACACCATCAGCCAGCCATCCTTGATCTCGGCCTTCAGCGATGCGGGATCGACGAGGCCGAGCTTGAACGCCAGTTCGACGCCGCCCGGGCGGCTGGCCGTCAGCACCGTGCCGTCCGCGCCGTCCTTGATCCACACCAGCATCGGCGAGGCGCTTGTGCCATGCGCCAGCACCATGGCCACGCCTTCAGGCGGCAACGGGACATCGTCGCGCTGGCCCAGCCGCCGCGCCGGCAGCACGTAGCGCCATTGCTGCAGTTCGCGGTCGTTGGCCAGCAGGATGGTCTGGGTCGCGCCATCGTCGAGGAAATCGATGATTTTTCCTGGCAGGTCGGCCACCTGCCAGATCACGCTCAGCTTGTCTTTGCTGGTATCGATGGCGACGATGCGGTTGTCGATCACGGCATTCCATACTACCCCGTCAAACTGGTCGGCCCACGAATCGAACGGGTGCGACAGCCAGTCCGATACCTTGCAGGTGGTCAGGTCGATGCGGCTGGCGCGGATCATGTCGCCGCGCCGCGCCAGGGCCAGCATCCGCTCGCCGTTTTGCGACAGCACCAGGTGATAGGCCGGCAGCGGGAAGTGCACCAGCTGTTTGCCCGCGCGGTTGACGCGCACCACGCCGCTTTCGCCGAGCGCGATCAGGTAGTGACCGTCGGGCAGCCGGCGCGCGTCGTGGATCTGCATCAGACCGCGCTCGTCCAGTTCCGCGTCCAGCGGCGCGGCCGGGGCGCGCACACCGTAGTTCGGCACGGTGGCGGACGGCGCTGCGTCGAAGTTCAGCGGCGGCAGGTCGCTCTTCAACATGGCGGCATCGCCAAAAGCGAGCACCTTGTTGATGGCGTTCTTGTCGAGCTGATTGAGGCCGGCGCTGCGTTCGGCAATCACGTGGCGCAGCACTTCGCCCGCCAGCCGCTTGGTCGCTGTCGAATGGACGCCCAGAGCAATGAGCTCGGTCGCGAGCGACGCGCGCAGCTGGGCAGCGTCGTGGGCCTGGCTTTCCAGCAGCGCGCTGATGGCCGGGACGCTGTCGGCCAGGCTGTCCGGCATCAGCGCCAGCTTGCGCACCAATGCGCGCGTACCCAGCGCGCGCCCGGCCTGTTCGGCCTGCAGCAGCCACCTTAGCGCGAGGCTGCGGTATTGTTCGAGCGGCCAGATCGCCTCGGCCGCCTCGACCAGGTCGCCGCGGTCGGACAGGTACTCGGCCCACAACGCGCGCAGCGGCCCGGCTTGCGCGCTTTGCGTGCGTTCGAGCTGGCGCACCGCTTCGGCAAAGGCACCGGTCAGGCGCGCGATGCGCACCGCGCGCGGGGCGTCGCCGGCCAGTATCCACAGCCGCACGGCGATTTCCGGCGCCAGCTCCAGCGTTTCCGCCAGCTGCGCCGCCTGTTTCATGCGGCCGTTGCGTTCGAGGTAGTCGACCGCTTCCACGCCGGATTTGAGCAATTCTGCCAGCACGAAGGTCGCCTCGTCGATCCGACCCTCGCGTTCAAGGCGCTGGAACAGTTGGCGATACGACTGGCGCAAATAACTCTGGATTTCCGGGCCAAGCCCGATCACCGAGCTGGTGCCGCCCGGCGCGGTGATCTCCAGGCTGCTGCGCGCTTGCGGCGTGCCGAATGCCTGGCGTTCGGACTGCGGATTGCCGTCGATCGGAATCGCGTGGCGCAGCGCTTCGGCGATATCGCCGCGTTCGAACATGTCGACCATCTTGCGCAGGTAGGCCGCCTGGCGCCAGCCGATCAGTTTGGACATCTTGCTGAAGGCGGCAAGGCGCGCGGCGGCCGCATACAGGCGCTGTTTCCAGGGCGCGTCCGGCATCGGCTTGCGCGGCCCGGACGGCGTGCCGGAGCCGGAGCCGGAGCCCGTGCCATTGCCATTGCCGATGCCACGACTGAAAAGCCGGGACAGCAGCAAGGACAAAAATCCGGCGCCAGCTGCCGCGGCCAAGCCGGCGGCGGCAACCTTGCCGCCGATGCCGGCGCTTTTCTTGTGCGACTCGGCGCGCACCGCACGCAGGAACTCGGCACGGCGCTCGCTCGGCGGCGGGATGGCGCCTTCCAGAATATCGCGCAGCGACTTGCTTTCTTCCGGCGCGTCGAGCATCACGCGCGCTGTCGACACCGGCAAAGCAAGCGGCGCGCGGATCGCGATTGCACTGACATCGATCCACGTCGCAGGGTCGAGCAGATCGGCGTCGGCGAGGGGGAACGCGTGCGCCTGCGCGCCGCGCACCAGCCAGCAGCCGCCGTGCGGGATCGCTGTGCGTTCGTCCGCCGCCAGCGGCGCGCTCGACAGGATGCCGCCGACCCGGCACAGGGCCAGGCCGTCGAGCGCCTCGCAGTTGACGAAGCGCGGCTTTGCCAGCGTCAGCAGATAACCGTCGGCGGCCCGGTGCACGCGCGCGCCAGCCTGCCACCAGCCGAGCACGCGCTGGCGTGCCTGCGCCTCGCCGATCAGCGCGACATCGAACCAGATCGCGTCGATCTCGCGCATGCCGCCAAACAGCGGGCGGCGGATGTTACTTCGCATTGTCTTCCCCATCCATGGAAACGCGCAGGTAAGGTTTTTCTTCGTCGATGGCGTGCACGCAAATGCGCAACGACTGCTCACCGATCCAGGCGATATGTCCGGTGGCCGGATGCATGCTGGCCTGCGCGATAGGCTCGGGCGACGTGATCAGCACATGGCGCTGGAAGCGGGTACGTAGTTCAATGCGCATCTTGTCGGCGCTGCGCACCAGCAGTCCATAGACGCCAAGTTTGTGGCTCATCGCCACCCCTAATACGCTGGCATGGTCTTCGATGGTCATCGTGATCCATTCCATGGCCATTCCCACCAGCCATTCGGTATCGCTGCACTGCAGCGCGACCAGGCCCTTCTCGCGCGGGTCGGACCAGCTGTTGCGGTTGCCGAAACAAAGCCGGGTCCCGGTGCGCGGCACCGTGGTCCGCTGCGCGCTGCCGACCGTGGCGTTCCATGAATACACGTCTGTCGTGTCAGCCCGGGCGCAGCCGAACAACAGGTACTGGTCGAACTGGACTGCACCGATGACGTTTTCCGAAATCAGCCTGAAACTGATCGATGTGTTCGTCAAGACGCCGGCGTTTTTCGTGCACCGGCTGGTCCAGCACCCCAGGCGGCGGTCGATATCGATGGCCAGCACATTGGCTTCTTCGTGCCGGCCTTTCAGGTCGAACGGCGCCGCTTGTTCACCTGGCTTGATGATCACCGGGGTGACCCGGCGCACGAAAAAGGTTTGCAGCCAGCTGGCCATCTTCGGCGGCGCGCGAAAACGTTCAGAAGGAGGGCGCTCGCAGCTATTGTGCTTCGGGCCCAGCGCCTCGGACGGAAAGCCCCTGAAGGTCAGGGCGCCGCTATCGCCGACGATGCATCCCAATGCTTTCCCGAACAGGCCCACACCCAGGAAGTCGCCGCTGGCGGGCGCCAGGAAGCGCAGCGCTTTTCCTGGCGTGCTCTTGTTCGATTTCGGAACATGATAGGCCAGCACGCTGCCGTCGAGTTGTGGCACGGCCAGCCATTGGCCGAAGGCGGCGAAACGTGGCGGCTGCTGAAGTGAAGGCCGGCCTTGCGCTTGCTGGATATTGGCGCGGATAGCGATCGGTTCGAAAGGGCTGCGCAACAGCCGGACGCCAAGCGCTGGTGCCGGCAGTACCAATGTGAGCGCGCGCGTGGCCTGGTGCATGGTCAGCGATACCTCCAGATTTTCGGACAGCAGGCTGCGGCGGATCGCCACCTGCCCGCGCGCCCGGGTCGAGCGCTGCTGGCCATCGCCGCCGATGATCCAGGCATCGTCCGTGGCGCTGTCGATCGCGTCTTCCCATGCCAGGCGCGCGGCGTCGCCGACGCCGCTCAGCGTGCGCGCCTTCAGCAGGTTCTGGATGGCGCGCATCCCGCTTTCGCGGTGCAGCACCGGCGGGTCTTGCAGGATGCCCCACTCGAACAGCGCGCCGGCTTCTTCGGCGCGGCGCGCCAGCAGGATGAACAGCGCCAGATGCAGCAGGCGCGGCTCGCCCAGCTGCGACGGGCCGGCGTCGAACAGCGCAATGCAGCGGCGCGAACGCCGGCGCGCGGCCGGTTCGGGGCCGGTGAACATCAATTCGCCGCTGCCGGCGCGCCGGATAAATTCGTCCGGCTCGGCGTCGGCGTAGGCCCATTCCGTGATCAGCATGCGTTCGTAAGGCCCGCGCTGGACGATGCTGCCCACGCCTTCGGGCAAGGCGTCGGCGCGCGACGGCGTGCTGCGCAGCGGTCCGATCTGGCGATGCAGGCGCAGCAGCAGCTCTCCCAGCGGCACGGCCAGGTCGGCAGGAAACAGCGACAGCCATGGCCGCCACGCTTCAAGCAGCGGTGGCAGCTGCATCACGCGCACTCTTTCTCGAGCCACGCGAGCAGCTGCGGCGTCAGGCCGCGCGGCTGGTGCAGCGGCAGGAACTGTTCCGGTTCGTTCCACAGCAGGACGGCACGCTCGCCGACGCGGCCGGCGGCGCTGCGCCGCACCAGATCGAGCGGCAGCGCCGGCGCCATCGTGGTGGGCAGCCACAGGGTTTGCGCGCCAGGATCGGGGGCGCAGTAGCGCGCGCCGTCGATCCACGGCAGGTCGGCGCCCGCGCCGATCAGCACCATCAGGTCGCGCGTGGCGACCACGGTCAGGCGCGCCAGAACCTCATCGCCGGCAAGGCGCAGCTGCGCCAGCAGGCGCTGCGTGACAGCGCCAGCCGTGACCATGCCCGAAGGCGCCAGCGCCTCCTGGCGGCGCTTCCATTCAAGCACCGGCATTAGCGCGCGCCGACCGCTGCCACCAGGCGTCCGCGCCGCGCCGCCAGTTCGGTCGGCAAGTCGGCCAGGTCGAAATTGGCGTCGATTTCGCGCAGCAGGGTCTCGGCCTGCTTGCCCGCTTGCGCGGCGTCTTCCTGCGCCAGGATCTGGTCGGCCGTTTCGGCCATGCGGGCCACGCGCGCCAGCGGCTGCTGCACGGCTTCTTCGACCACCGCGTGCAGCAGCGGGTGGCGTGCTTCGGCCAGCACGTCGCGCAGCGCTTCGCGCGCGTTCTGCTGGCCGCCGCTGGTCGGGATCGCGTACACCAGCGGCCACAAGTCGGCGCGGGTGGCGACCTGGCGTCCGGCCAGCACGGTGGCGGCGGCGATCAGGTGCTGGGCCTTGACGATGCGGCGGTCCGACAGCTGCACGTTGGCCTGGCGCAGCAGGCGGATCGCCTGGGCCAGGTCGGCGCGCACCATGCTCATGTCGACGTCGGGAACGGCGCGGTTCAGCAAATCGAGGCTGGTCAGGTCGGCGCGCGCGGTGACGCTCTGCTGGCCGACCGCCCAGCCGCCGGCCAACAGGTCTTCGAGGCGGTTGTCCGGCACCGCATCGACAAACACATGCAGCAGGAAACGGTCGGCGAAGGCGGCCAGGCCTTCGTCCTCGGGCAGGCCGTTGGCCGCGCCCACGCACACGCGCAAGGGGCAGCGCAAGCGGGTGTGGCCACGCCGGAACTGGCGCTCGTTGAGCAGGCCGAGCAAGGTGTTCAGGATCGCCGTGGAACCGAGGAAGACTTCGTCGAGGAAGGCGATCTCCGCTTCCGGCAGCATGCCGCTGACGTCGGTTTCAACCAGCCCTTCGCGCAGCTTGCTCAGGTTGACCGGACCGAACAGTTCGGACGGCTCGGTAAAGCGGCCCAGCAGGTACTCGAAGTAGTTGCCGCCCAGGCTCTGGGCGACCCGCCGCACCACGGCGCTCTTGGCGGTGCCGGGCGGGCCGATGACCAGCAGGTGCTCCTGCGCGACGGCGGCAAGGATCAGCAATTCCGCCAGGTGTTCGCGCTCGACCAGGCCGGCGGTGGCTTCTCGGATGGCGTCGCGCAGGCGGACGGCGGCTTCGGTAACGGACTGGGGCATTGGTAACTTAAGGTAGTTTTGACAGAAGAACATGCAATTCTATCAAGAAACTACCCCGCCGGGCGGGAAACCCGGCTTGCCCCGCTCCCTGTGCTAGATCGCGGCCAGCGCGGCGCGCAAATCGTCGCGCAGGTCGCCCACGTGCTCGACGCCGACCGACAGCCGGATCAAGCCGTCGCTGATGCCCAGCAGCGCGCGCTGCGCCGGCGGGATCGTCGCATGCGTCATCAAGGCCGGATGCTCGATCAGGCTCTCGACGCCGCCCAGGCTCTCGGCCAGCGTGAACACTTCGCAGCGTTCCAGGAAGCGGCGCGCGCCGGCCAGGTCAGTGTCGAGCTGGATCGAGATGATGCCGCCGTAGCCGTCCATCTGGCGCTTGGCCAGCGCGTGCTGCGGATGCGATTCCAGCCCCGGGTAATACACCTTGCTGACCTTCGGCTCGCGCTCGAGCCACTGCGCCAGTGCCAGCGCGCTGGCGCAGTGGCGTTCGAGCCGCAGCGCCAGCGTCTTGATGCCGCGCAGGACCAGGAAGCTGTCGAACGGCCCCTGGATCGCGCCCACCGAATTCTGCAAAAAGCCCAGCTGCTCTTTCCATTCGGCCTGGTGCGGCTCGGTGCCGACCACCGCGATGCCGCCGATGACGTCGGAGTGGCCGTTCATGTATTTGGTCGTCGAATGGACCACGATGTCGATGCCCCATTCCAGCGGACGCTGCACGATCGGGCTGGCGAAGGTGTTGTCGCACACGGTGATGATGCCGCGCGCGCGGCAGATCTTGGCGATCGCCGCCAGGTCGGCCAGCTTGAGCATCGGGTTGGTCGGCGTCTCCAGCCACACCATGCGCGTCTCGGGACGCAGCGCAGCCAGCAGCGCCTCGGGGTTGGTCAGGTCGACGTAGGTGAAGTCATGGCCGGCGCTGCGCCTGCGCACGCGCTCGAACAGGCGGTAGGTGCCGCCGTACATGTCGTCGCCGGCGATGATGTGCGAGCCGGCGTCGGCCAGCTCCAGCACCGTCGAAATGGCGGCCAGGCCGGAGGCGAAAGCGAACGCCTGCGATCCGCCTTCCAGGTCGGCCACGCAGCGCTCCAGCGCCCAACGGGTCGGGTTGTGCGAGCGGCCGTAGTCGAGACCCTTGTGCACGCCGGGACTCTCCTGCACGAAGGTCGAGGTGGCGTAAATCGGCGGCATCACCGCGCCGGTGCTCGGGTCGGGGAACTGGCCGCCGTGGATGACGCGCGTGGAGAGGTGCTTCTTATCTTTAGAGTTTGTGGTGGAGTCGGTCACGATAAATTCCTGCGCAAATGGTTGAGAAGGTCGAAACGCGTAATGAGGCCATAGAAACGCTGCTCGTCGCTGATCACGGCGGTCAGGCCGCGGTCGAGGATGTCGCGCAGCGCCTGCATGCCGGCCGACGGGCGCAGCGTCTGCAGCTGCGCCGTCATGGTGCTGCTGACCAGGCTCTGGAACTTGGCCGGCTCGCTCGTCACATGCAGCAGCAAATCGGATTCGTCGATGATACCAGCCAGGCGGCCGTGTTCGATCACCGGCAGCTGCGCCAGGTCGGCGCTGCGCATGCGGTTGAATGCGGTCAGCAGCGTGTCCGACGGCGCCACGGTGACGACGTCGCCGTCGTCGAAGCGGCGCCCGATCAGGTCGCGCAGGTCGCCCAGCTGGGCGCGCTGCAGCAAACCCTGGTCGACCATCCAGCCGTCGCTGTAGACCTTGGTCAGGTAGCGGGTGCCGGTGTCGCACACGAAGGTGGCCACGCGTTTGGGCCTGCTCTGGGCGCGGCAGTACTTGAGCGCGGCGGCCAGCAGGGTGCCGCTCGACGAGCCGGCCAGGATGCCTTCCTCGCGCAGCAGCAGGCGCGCCGTGTTGAAGCTTTCTTCGTCGCTGATGGTGTACGCGCTTTTCACGCGCGACAGGTCGGCGATGCCGGGAATGAAGTCTTCGCCGATGCCTTCCACCGCCCACGATCCGGCGTCGGTGCGCAGCACGCCGGTGTTGATGTAGTCGGCCAGGATCGAGCCCTTCGGATCGGCCAGCACGAATTCGAGCGCCGGCTGCACCTTTTCAAAATAGTGCGACAGCCCGGTCAGCGTGCCGGCCGAGCCGACCCCGACGACGACCGCGTCGACCCGGTGCTGCATTTGCTCCCACAGCTCGGGGCCGGTGGTCGTTTCGTGCGCGTACGGATTGGCCGGATTGTTGAACTGGTCGGCGAACCAGGCGCCGGGAATCTCGCGCGCCAATCTGGCCGCATAGTCCTGGTAGTACTCGGGATGGCCCTTGCCGACGTCGGAGCGGGTCAGGTGGATTTCGGCGCCCAGCGCTTTCAGGTGCAGCACTTTTTCGATGGCCATCTTGTCGGGCACCACCAGCACCACGCGGTAGCCCTTGATGCGCGCCACCAGCGCCAGCCCGAGGCCGGTATTGCCGGCGGTCGCTTCGACCACCACGCCGCCTGGCTTGAGGCTGCCGTCGGCCTCGGCGGCGGCGATCATGGCGCGCCCGATGCGGTCCTTGATGGAGCCGCCCGGATTCTGGGATTCGAGTTTGAGGAACAGCTGGCAAGGGCCGGTGTCGATGCGGGTGACTTCGACCAGGGGAGTGTTGCCAATCAGGGAAAACAGCGCGGGCTGTGAAACGGTCGACATGGAACCTCCGAATGACCGGACGGCGCCGCCTTGTGAGCGATGGGTCCGGCGGTAAAAGGGCGGATCATAGACGCGCCCTCTGGATCAAGGGACGGAAGTATTTTAAGCTTCGATATGCGGATAATGCACCGATTCGCGCAAGCGTGCCTCATTTGCGCAGCTTGCGCCACAGTGTCGTGCGGCTGATGCCGAGAAAGGCGGCCGCTTCGTCGCGCCGGCCGCCGAAACGGGCCAGCACTTGCTCGACGGTTTCGCGCGGGGCCGGGGCCGGGGCGGCGGCGATGGCCGGCGGCTGCGGCGCGCCGCGGCCCAGTTCCGGCGCCACGCCGAGCACGAATGCCGGGGTCAGCGCCTGCAGCGGCTCGGCCGCCAGGAACAGCGCCAGCCGCTCGGCCAGGTTGCGCAGCTCGCGCACATTGCCCGGCCAGTCATAGGATTCGAGCAACGCCGCGCAGGCGCTGATTTCGGCGTGCAGGTTCGGATGCGGGCGCGCGCCCAGCGCCGCCAGCGCAATCTTGAGCGACCATTCGGCCAGCGGGGTGACGTCGTCGCTGCGCGCGCGCAGCGGCGGCAGCAACAGGCGCAGCACCGCCAGCCGGTAGAACAGGTCGGCCCGGAAGCGCCCTTCGCGCACCCGCGCCTCGAGGTCGCAGTGGGTGGCGCTGATGACGCGCACGCTGACGGCGATCGGGCGCGTGCCGCCGACCCGCACCACCTCGCGTTCTTCGAGCACGCGCAAGAGCCGCGTTTGCAGCGCCAGCGGCATCTCGCCGATCTCGTCGAGGAACAGGGTGCCGTGGTTGGCCGCTTCGAACAGGCCCGCGTGGCCGCCGCGCCGTGCGCCGGTAAAAGCGCCTTCCTCGTGGCCGAACAGTTCCGATTCCAGCAGTGACTCGGCGATCGCGCCGCAGTTGACCGCCACGAACGGCCGGTTGGCGCCCAGGCTGCGCGGGCTTTCGCGGTGGATCGCCTGCGCCACCAGTTCCTTGCCGGTGCCGGTTTCGCCGTCGATCAGCACCGTGGCAGGCGAACGCGCATACAGCACCACGGCCTGGCGCAGCGACTCCATCGCATTTGATGTGCCGCGCAGATCGTTCAGGCCATGCTTGGCGCGCAGCGTGTCGGCCACCACCGTGCGCCGGCCGCGGTTCGATTCGAGCTGGGTCAGGCGCGCCATTTCGAGCGCGTCGTCGAAGGCCTGGCGGATCGACGCGGCCGAGTAGACGAACACGCCGGTCAGGCCGGCTTCCTCGGCCAGGTCGGTGATCAGGCCGGCGCCGACAATGGCCTGCACGCCGGCCGCTTTCAGGTCGTGGATCTGGGCGCGCGCGTCTTCCTCGGTCACGTAGGTGCGCTGGGCGACGCTGATGCCGAAGGTGGACGTGAAGTCGGCCAGCTCGGGCAGCTGCTGCTGGTAGGTGATCACGCCGATGCGCTCGGCCACGCGGCGCGCGCGCGCCAGTGCCTGCATCACGTCGAAGCCGCTGGCCTTGGCGATGACGACCGGGACCGAGACCCGGCCTTTCAGGTAGGCCGCATTGGAACCGCCGGCGATGATCACGTCGCAGCGTTCGGTGACCATGCGCTCGCGGATGTGGCGCGCGGCGTCGTCGAAGCCCAGGTTGATCGGTTCGATCGCGGCCAGGTGGTCGTATTCGAGCGTGATGTCGCGGAACAGGTCGGACAGGCGCGACACCGAGACGGTCCAGATGACGGGGCGTTCGAGGGTGTCGGCAGGAATATTCATGTTTCATATTCTAGCGCACTTGCATTTCATTGTTTCATTTTGAAACGCGCATAAGCGCAACTGATGAAACAGGTTATTCGATCAGCTGAGCTTATGTCGTTGAATTGAATGGGGTTTTTATTTTCTCCCTGGCTGGCACGCCCCTTGCGATAGAGACGTATCGGCATTTCAGTGCAACACACACAGGGGAAACAGCATGAGAGAATCCAGAGGCGCGATGTTCCGCCGCGCAGTGCAAGAAGAGTCGCCGCTGCAGATCGTCGGCACCATCACCGCCTACACCGCGCGCATGGCCGAGCAAACCGGCTACAAGGCGATCTACCTGTCCGGCGGCGGCGTGGCCGCCAATTCGCTCGGCATGCCGGACCTGGGCATCAGCACCATGGACGACGTCATCACCGACGCCCAGCGCATCACCGACACCTGCGGCCTGCCGCTGATGGTCGACATCGACACCGGCTGGGGCGGCGCCTTCAACATCGCGCGCACCATCCGCCACATGATCCGCGCCGACGTCGCCGCTGTGCACATGGAAGACCAGGTCTCGGCCAAGCGCTGCGGCCACCGTCCGGGCAAGGAAGTGGTCACCAAGCAGGAGATGGTCGACCGCATCAAGGCCGCCGTCGACGCCCGCCACGACGAGAGCTTCGTCATCATGGCGCGCACCGATTCGCTGGCCGTCGAAGGGCTGGACTCGGCCATCGACCGCGCCTGCGCCTACGTCGAAGCGGGCGCCGACATGATCTTCCCCGAGGCGATCACCAAGCTCGAGATGTACAGCCAGTTCCGCGCCGCCGTCAACGTGCCGATCCTGGCCAACCTGACCGAATTCGGCGCCACGCCGCTGTTCACGCTCGACGAGCTGCGTTCGGCCAACGTCGATATCGCGCTGTATTGCTGCGGCGCCTATCGCGCCATGAACGCCGCGGCGCTCAATTTCTACAAGACGCTGCGCGCCGAAGGCACCCAGAAAAACGTCGTCTCGACCATGCAAAGCCGCATGGAGCTGTACGACTACCTCGGCTACCACGAGTACGAGCAAAAGCTCGACTCGCTGTTCGCCCAGGGTAAAGAAAAGTAATTCAATCAAATCAGGAGACACCATGTCCAATAGCACCAGCCCCGTCGTCGAAAGCGTTCCATTCAAGCCGAAGAAATCGGTCGCCCTGTCCGGCGTCACCGCCGGTAACACGGCCCTGTGCTCGGTCGGCAAGACCGGCAATGACTTGCATTACCGCGGCTACGACATCCTCGACGTCGCCGACACCTGCGAATTCGAAGAAATCGCCTTCCTGCTGGTGCATGGCAAGCTGCCGAACGCCGCTGAACTGAAGGGCTACAAGACCCACCTGAAGTCGATGCGCGGCCTGCCGCACGCAGTCAAGCTGGCGCTCGAAGCGCTGCCGGCGTCGAGCCACCCGATGGACGTGATGCGCACCGGCGTATCGGCGCTGGGCTGCGCGCTGCCGGAAAAAGACGACCATAACGTGGCCGGCGCGCGCGGTATCGCCGACCGCCTGATGGCGTCCTTCGGTTCGATGCTGCTGTACTGGTACCACTTCAGCCACAACGGCAAGCGCATCGAAACCGAGACCGACGACGAGTCGATCGGCGGCCACTTCCTGCACATGCTGCACGGCGAAAAGCCGTCCAAGTCGTGGGAAAAGGCGATGCACACCTCGCTGATCCTGTACGCCGAACACGAGTTCAATGCCTCGACCTTCACCGCGCGCGTCATCGCCGGCACCGGTTCGGACATCCACTCGGCCATCACCGGCGCGATCGGCGCGCTGCGCGGCCCGAAACACGGCGGCGCCAATGAAGCGGCCCTCGAAATCCAGGAACGCTACGAAAGCGCCGACGAAGCCGAAGCCGACATCCGCAACCGCGTGGCCAACAAGGAAGTCGTGATCGGCTTCGGCCATCCGGTCTACACCGTGTCCGACCCGCGCAACGTGGTCATCAAGGAAGTGGCGCGCTCGCTGTCGCAGGAAGCCGGCTCGATGAAGATGTTCGACATCGCCGAGCGCCTCGAGACGGTCATGTGGGACGTCAAGAAGATGTTCCCGAACCTGGACTGGTTCTCGGCCGTGTCGTACCACATGATGGGCGTGCCGACCGCCATGTTCACACCGCTGTTCGTCATTTCGCGCACCTCCGGCTGGGCCGCGCACGTGATCGAGCAGCGCATCGACAACAAGATCATTCGCCCGAGCGCGAACTATGTCGGTCCAGAAGACCTCAAGTTCGTGCCGATCTCGGACCGCAAGTAAACCATTCACGCGAGCACTCCATGAACAGCGAATTCCGCAAGTCCCTTCCCGGCACCAGGCTCGATTACTTCGACACGCGCGCAGCGGTCGATGCGATCGAGCCAGGCGCCTACGCCAAGCTGCCGTACACCTCGCGCGTGCTGGCAGAGAACCTGGTGCGCCGCTGCGACCCGGCCACCCTGACCGCGTCGCTGTCGCAGTTCATCGAGCGCAAGCGCGACCTCGACTTTCCGTGGTTCCCGGCGCGTGTGGTCTGCCATGACATCCTGGGCCAGACCGCGCTGGTCGACCTGGCCGGCCTGCGCGACGCCATCGCCCTGCAAGGAGGCGACCCGGCGCTGGTCAACCCGGTGGTGCCGACCCAGCTCGTGGTCGACCATTCGCTGGCCGTCGAATGCGGCGGTTTCGATCCTGACGCGTTCGACAAGAACCGCGCCATCGAGGACCGCCGCAACGAAGACCGCTTCGACTTCATCAACTGGACCAAGAAGGCGTTCAAGAACGTCGACGTGATCCCGCCGGGGAACGGCATCCTGCACCAGATCAACCTGGAACGCATGTCGCCGGTGATCCAGGTGCAGGACGGCGTGGCTTTCCCGGACACGCTGGTCGGCACCGACTCGCATACCCCGATGGTCGACGCGCTCGGCGTGATCGCCATCGGCGTGGGCGGCCTGGAAGCGGAAAGCGTGATGCTGGGCCGCGCCTCGTGGATGCGCCTGCCCGACATCATCGGCGTCGAACTGTCCGGCAAGCCGCAGCCGGGCATCACCGCCACCGACACCGTGCTGGCGCTGACTGAATTCCTGCGCAAGCAGAAGGTCGTCTCGTCGTACCTCGAATTTTACGGCGAGGGCGCTGCCCACCTGACGCTGGGCGACCGCGCGACGATCTCGAATATGGCACCCGAATACGGCTCCACGGCGGCCATGTTCTACATCGACGAGCAGACCATCAAGTACCTGAAGCTGACCGGCCGCGAAGACGAACAAGTCGCGCTGGTCGAGCTGTATGCGAGGGAAACGGGCCTGTGGGCCGACAGCCTGAAGACGGCCGAATACGAACGCGTGCTCAAATTCGACCTGTCGTCGGTGGTGCGCAATATCGCCGGTCCATCGAACCCGCACAACCGCGTGCCGACCTCGGAACTGGCCGCGCGCGGCATCAGCGGCGTGGTCGAGAACGAGCCGGGAAAAATGCCCGACGGCGCCGTCATCATCGCCGCCATCACCAGCTGCACCAACACCAACAACCCGCGCAACATGATTGCCGCCGGCCTGATCGCGCGCAATGCCAACCGGCTTGGCCTGCAGCGCAAGCCGTGGGTGAAAAGCTCGCTCGCGCCTGGTTCGAAGACCGTCACGCTGTACCTTGAAGAAGCAGGGCTGATGCCCGAGCTGGAGCAGCTCGGCTTCGGCGTGGTGGCGTATGCCTGCACCTCGTGCAACGGCATGTCGGGCGCGCTCGACCCGGTGATCCAGCAGGAGATCATCGAGCGCAAGCTGTACGCAACGGCGGTCCTGTCGGGCAACCGCAATTTCGACGGCCGCATTCATCCATACGCGAACCAGGCCTTCCTGGCCTCGCCGCCGCTGGTGGTGGCGTACGCGATCGCCGGCACGATCCGCTTCGACATCGAGAAGGATATTCTTGGCGTTGCCGCCGACGGCCGTCCGGTGACCCTGAAGGACATCTGGCCGAGCGACGAAGAGATTGACGCCATCGTCGCCTCCAGCGTCAAGCCGGAGCAGTTCCGCAAGGTCTACATCCCGATGTTTGCCAAGCAGGCTGACGATGGCATCTCCGTCAAACCGCTGTACGACTGGCGTCCGCAGACGACCTACATCCGCCGTCCGCCTTACTGGGAAGGCGCACTGGCCGGCGAGCGCGCGCTCAAGGGCATGCGTCCGCTGGCCGTCCTGGGCGACAACATCACCACCGACCATCTGTCGCCGTCGAACGCGATCATGCTCGATAGCGCAGCCGGCGAGTACCTGGCGAAGATGGGCCTGCCGGAAGAAGACTTCAATTCCTACGCGACCCACCGCGGCGACCACCTGACCGCGCAGCGCGCCACCTTCGCCAACCCAACGTTGAAAAACGAGATGGTGATCGTCGACGGCAATCTCAAAGCCGGCTCGCTGGCACGGGTTGAGCCGGAAGGCAAGGTCACCCGCATGTGGGAAGCGATCGAAACCTATATGGAGCGCAAGCAGCCTTTGATCATCATCGCCGGCGCCGACTATGGACAAGGCTCCTCGCGCGACTGGGCCGCCAAGGGCGTGCGCCTGGCCGGCGTGGAGGCGATTGCCGCCGAAGGTTTCGAGCGCATCCACCGCACCAACCTGGTCGGCATGGGCGTGCTGCCGCTCGAATTCAAGCCGGGCGTGAACCGCCTGACCCTGGCCATCGACGGCACCGAAACCTACGATGTCATCGGCGAGCGCACGCCGCGCTCGACTTTGACCCTGGTCATCAACCGCAAGAACGGCGAACGGGTCGAAGTGCCGGTGACGTGCCGCCTCGACACCGCCGAAGAAGTGGCGATCTACGAAGCGGGCGGCGTGCTGCAGCGCTTCGCCCAGGACTTCCTCGAGTCGAGCAAGGCGGCCGCCTGATGAGCCACGTCCCTCAAGTGAAGATCCCCGCCACCTACATGCGCGGCGGGACCAGCAAGGGCGTGTTCTTCCGGCTGCAGGACCTGCCGCAAGCGGCGCAGGCGCCGGGCGCGGCGCGCGATGCGCTGCTGCTGCGCGTGATCGGCAGCCCCGACCCGTACGGCAAGCAGATCGACGGCATGGGCGGCGCGACGTCCTCCACCAGCAAGACGGTGATCCTGGCGCCGAGCGGGCGCGAAGGCCACGACGTCGACTACCTGTTCGGCCAGGTCGCGATCGACAAGGCCTTCGTCGACTGGAGCGGCAACTGCGGCAACCTGTCGGCGGCGGTCGGTTCGTTCGCCATCAGCAGCGGCATGCTCGATCCGGCGCGCGTGCCGCACGACGGCATGTGCACCGTGCGCATCTGGCAGGCCAACATCGGCAAGACCATCATCGCGCACGTGCCGATGCAGGGCGGCGCGGTGCAGGAAACGGGTGACTTCGGGCTCGACGGCGTGACCTTCCCGGCGGCCGAAGTGCAGCTCGAATTCATGGACCCGGCAGCCGAAGAGGAGGGCGCGGGCGGCGCCATGTTCCCGACCGGGAACCTGGTCGACGAGCTTGCGGTGCCTGGCATGGGCACCTTCCAGGCGACCATGATCAATGCCGGCATTCCGACCATCTTCGTCAACGCGGCCGACGTCGGCTATACCGGCGCCGAACTGCAGGACGCGATCAACGGCGACCCGAAGGCACTGGCGCGGTTTGAAGCGATCCGCGCCTACGGAGCGCTGCGCATGGGCCTGATCGCGCACATCGACGATGCGGCCCAGCGCCAGCACACGCCGAAGGTGGCGTTCGTGGCCGGCCCGTCCGACTACGTGTCGTCGAGCGGCAAGCAGGTCGCCGCCGCCGACATCGACCTGCAGGTGCGCGCGCTCTCGATGGGCAAGCTGCATCACGCGATGATGGGCACGGCGGCCGTGGCGATCGGCACCGCCGCGGCGATTCCGGGCACGCTGGTGAACCTCGCCGCCGGCGGCGGCGCGCGTACCGCTGTGCGCTTCGGCCATCCCTCGGGCACCTTGCGCGTGGGCGCCGAGGCGACCGAAGTCGACGGCGAATGGCGCGTCAGGAAGGCCATCATGAGCCGCAGCGCGCGCGTGCTGATGGAAGGCTGGGTGCGCATTCCCGGCGACGCATTCTAGGCGGCAGGCGGCCTGGACGTTCAGGCCGCCTGTGGTAAGAATGCGCAAATGTCCATACGCGATACGGCCCAGTGCTTGTTTGTGAACCATTTTTGTAACTTTGGTGCAATTGTGGTTTATGATCGTAGCTCACCTGGCCCCCGCCCGACCGGCGGATTTTTGTCGTAGTGAGGACATGGATCGCGTACCAACCAACCTCGATTTCGTCGCTGACGCGTTACAGCTGATTGCATCGCCCGCCTGCGCGTGCGATGCATCCGGCCTCGTATTCGCCTGTAATGCCGAGCTGCGCGCGCTGCTCGGCGCAGGCGTCGATGGTACGCGCCTGGACCAGTTGTTCGCCGGCGCCGCGATGGCCACGGGCGCCGTCCACGTCCACGCTGCGCAATTTTCCGAACAGCGCTGGGAGAGTCAGTTGCGCGCCGATGGCCACGACGTGGCCGTGCAGGTGCATGCCAAGCCGCTGCCGGCCGGCGCCGGCGCTACCTTTGTATTTACCGACATCCGCCGCTTCGAAGGCGACCAGGCCGCGCTGCGCACCACGCTGCTCGAACAAAAGGCGATCCTGGAGAACGCCGCCGTCGGTATCATCCTGAGCAAAGACCGCGTCATCTGCGAATGCAATATCCGCGCCGCCGAAATGTTCGGCTACGGCGAGCACGAACTGACCGGCATGAGCAGCGTGTGCATCTTCCCGTCGGTGCTGGCGTATGAAGTGATGGGCAAGGACGCCGGCCCCACGCTGGCCTCGGGCGCCGCCTACACCAGCGAAATCGAATTGCGGCGCAAGGACGGGCGCCTGCTGTGGTGCCGCCTGTACGGGCGCGCGGTCGATCCGCACGACAGCGAGCACGGCACCATCTGGATCCTCGAAGATATCGACGAGCCGCATCACAACGAGGCCAAGCTGCGCCGCGCCCTGCTCGAAATGCAGGCGATCATGGACAACGCGCCGCTGGCGATCGCCTTCCTGCGCGATAACACGATCCTGCGCCACAACGAACAGTTCGGCCAGTTCTTCGGCTTCGGCGGCGATGCCGGGGTAGGGCACGTGGCGCGCGAACTGTACCCGACCAGCGCAGGCTACGAAGCGATGCAGGCCGACGCCCAGCCGCTGCTGCGCGCCGGCCGTCCGTACCAGGCCGACTTGAACATGCTGCGCCAGGACGGCAGCGCGTTCTGGGCCCACGTGTTCGTGTATGTGATCAACGCCGGGCGCGAAAAGCAGGACACGATCTGGATCATGGACGACCGCAGCGCGCAGAAAGCGGCCGAGGAAGCGACCAAGAAAGTGCTGCTCGAGCAGAAGGCGATCCTCGACAATGCATCGGTCGGCATCCTGTTCAGCAAGGGCGGCGTGATGATGTCGTGTAATCCGCGCTTTGCCGAGATGTTCGGCTACACGCAGGATGAAATGACGGGCCGCCGCGCGCTCGAAGTGTTCCCCTCGTCCGAGGCGTACCAGCTGTTCGGCAGCGAGGCCGGGCCCTTGCTGGGCAATGGCCTGCCGTTCGAGAAGGTCGAATACCAGTTCCGCAAGAATGGCGGCGCGCTGTTCTGGTGCCGTGTGCGCGCCAAGGCAGTCGACACCGAACGCAGCGAAGAGGGCACCATCTGGATCCTCGAGGACGTGACCGAGGCGCGCCAGACGCTGATCGAAGTGCAGTCGCTGATGACCAACGCGACGATCAGCATCCTGTACACCAAGAACCGCCTGATCACGCGCTACAACCGCGGCTTTGCCGACATGTTTGGTTACGACGCCGACGAAGCGCTCGGCCTGCCGGGGCGCGCACTGTATCCAAGCGACGAGGTGTACGCCGCGGTCGGTGCCGCGGCCGGGCCGCTGCTATCGGTGGGCAAGCCGTTCCAGACCGAAGTGGAAATGGCGCGCAAGGACGGCAGCGTCATGTGGTCGCAGCTGATCGGCTACGTGGTCAATCCGCAGGAGCCCAGCCAGGGCACCATCTGGATCATCGAGGACCGCACCGAATCGAAGCGCGCCGAGGAATCGCTGCGCAATGCGCTGCTGGAAAACCAGGCCATCCTCGACAGCGCGGTGCTGGGCATCGCCGTCGTCGAAAACGGCTTCAACCTGCGCTGCAATACCAAGATGGAAGAGCTGTTCGGCTACTCGCCGGGCGAAATCAACGGCCTGTCGGTGCAGTCGCTGTACCCCGACAAGATCAGCTGGGAACAGGCCCGCACCGAAACGGCGCGCGACTTCCGGGCCGGGCGCATCAGCATGTCCGAGTTCCAGCTGGTGCGCAAGGACGGCAGCCTGTTCTGGGCGCGCCTGTCGGGCCGCCCGTTCGACCTGGAGAAGGCGACCGGACGCTCGGTGTGGCTGGTCGACGACGTGACGGCGCGGCGCGAGGCGGCCGAAGCGATCCGCCGTGCGCGCGACGAACTCGAAGTGCGGGTGCTCGAGCGCACCGCCGAACTGGCCGGCGCCAATGCGCTGCTGCAGGGCGAGATCGTGGAGCGGCGCCAGGCCGAGGCGCGCGTGCACCACATGGCCTACCACGACAGCCTGACCGGGCTGCCGAACCGCGCGCTGCTGTCGGACCGGCTCGACCGCGCGATGCTGGCGGTGCAGCGTTCCGACCGCAAGCTGGCCGTCATGTTCATCGACCTGGACCGCTTCAAGACCATCAACGATTCGCTCGGCCACCTGACCGGCGACTATTTGCTCAAGGAAGTGGCCAGCCGGCTGTGCCGCGCGGTGCGCGCCAGCGATACCGTGGCGCGCCTGGGCGGCGACGAGTTCGTGGTGCTGGTGCCGGGCATCCGCGCCTCGGACGAATGCACCCACGTGGCCGAAAAAATCATCGAGGTGCTGGCCTCGCCGTTCCCGTTCGAAGGGCGCATGCTGCACATCACGCCGTCGATCGGCATCAGCATGTACCCGGACGACGGCGGCGACGTCGAGACGCTGATGCGGCACGCCGACGCCGCCATGTACCACGCCAAGGCGAACGGACGCAACAACTACCAGTTCTTCATGCAGCGCATGAACCAGGCCGCGGCCCAGCACTTCGAGCTCGAGAGCAGCCTGCGCAGCGCGATGGCCAAGGAGGAGTTCGAGCTGTACTACCAGCCGATCATCGACACCACCACGCGCCGCCTGCACACGATGGAAGTGCTGCTGCGCTGGCGCCGCCCGCACGAAGGCCTGATCCTGCCCGACAGCTTCATCCCGATCATCGAAGAGAACGGCCTGATCGTGCCGATCGGCGAGTGGGTGATGCGCAAGGCCTGCGAGCAGAGCGTCGCGTGGCAGCGCCAGGGCCTGCCGCTGGTGCCGCTGGCGGTCAACCTGTCGCCGCGCCAGTTCATGAACCGCGGGCTGATCGAATCGATCCGCAGCGTGGTCGACGAAACCGGCATCGATCCGGCGCTGCTCGAATTCGAGATCACCGAGACCGCGCTGATGCAGCACGGCGAGCAGACGCTGGAAATTCTCGGGCAGATCAACGGCATGGGGATCCGCCTGTCGATCGACGATTTCGGGACCGGCTATTCGAGCCTGGCCTACCTGAAGCGCTTCCCGGTCAAGAAAATCAAGATCGACCGCGCCTTCATCAAGGACCTCGAGGACAGTGCCGAGGACCAGGCGATCGTGGCGGCGATCATCGCGCTGTCGAACAGCCTGCAGCTGATGGTGGTGGCCGAAGGCGTCGAGACCGAGGGCCAGTACGCCTTGCTGCAGTCGAACGGCTGCCAGTACGCGCAGGGCTATCTGTTCGCGCAGCCGGTCGACGCCAACGGCGCCGCCGAGATCCTGCGGCGCTTCTGATCAGCTCAAGGTGGCGATCACCGGCGCGTGGTCGGACGGCTGTTCCCACTTGCGCGGCACGCGGTCGATCGCGCACGCCACGCAGCGCCTGGCCAGCACGTCCGACAGCAGGATATGGTCGATCCGCAGCCCCTTGTTCTTCTGGTAGCCCAGCATCCGGTAATCCCACCAGCTGAACGATTTGTCGAGCTGCTCGAACATGCGGAACGCATCGGTCAGGCCCAGTTCCACCAGCGCCGTCAGGGCGGCGCGTTCCTTGTCCGAGCACAGCACCTGGCCGGCCCAGGCCAGCGGATCGTGCACGTCGCGGTCTTCCGGCGCGATGTTGTAGTCGCCGACGATGGCCAGGCCGCCGGCGCCGTGCGCCGCCAGTTCTTCGCCCAGCCACTCGTGCAGCGACGCCAGCCAGGCCAGCTTGTAGGCATACTTGTCGGTGTCGACCGCCTGGCCGTTCGGTACATACGCGCAGATGATGCGCATGCCGTCGATGCTGGCGGCCAGGATGCGCTGCTGCGCGTCGGCGTAGCGCGGATTGTTCTTGACGACGTCGGTGATGGGCCGCTTGGACAGGATCGCCACGCCGTTGTAGGTTTTCTGTCCGCTGAAGACGACGTGGTAGCCGGCGGCATTGATCTCTGCCGTAGGGAACTTATCGTCCGTCAGTTTGGTCTCTTGAAGGCAGAGTACGTCTACCGGATTGTCCGCCAGCCAGCGCAGCAAGTGGGGCAATCGCACTTTGAGGGAATTCACGTTCCAGGTCGCTATCTTCATCGCGTGTCGTCTTCGTGTTGCGGAAAGACGCAGTATCAACGCAACGCCAATTTCGCGCAAGAATGCATGGGAAAGCAATTGAGTTCGAAATAGTCATAGTCAAAAGCATTTAATCTGTTGCCCGAGCAACATGATTAGTAAAAAAAGCTATGTTCGTTGCAGGAAACTATTTACATTTTCCGTGGAACAGCCTATAAGTGTTGCAAAGTGTAACAACAGTAATGCAAAACAACGATTATCGACTATTGTTACTTACGGGGAATAAAAAATTGCATTCTTATAACTGAGAGAGTAATATACTTAAAGTTGTATGACGGTATGACCGGCAGAGGTCAGCACCGGTTTCCTGTGGCAATGAGATTCACAAGTCCTTCAAGGCGGCGACCGACACTGGTCGTTTCCGGCGAGGTGGTACTGGCAGCACGCTTTGGTGCGGCCGGTGATGAAAATGCGAACACAGCATTTGTAAAGGAATGAAATGCGAAATGCATTTGAAGCGTGGGCACAGCGTGATGGACACATCGTACGCCGCCGTGAAGACAAGCCCGATGAATACCTCGTTTTCGAGACGCAGCGCCGCTGGGTAATCTGGCAGGCCGCGTTAGCGCACGGTAAGACCGCCGCGACGACGACGAAGTATGCCGCGCCGAAGCTGGCACCGAAGGAGGCTGCGGCCGACGACGTGCGAGCCGCTGCGCCGGCCACTTCCGATGAGAGCGCGGTTCGCAATCGCGTGCTCAACGAAGTGCTCGACGCATTCAGCGACCTGGACGACACTGCCGGTATCGAAGGCGTGCTCAAGGTAATCCAGGGCTTGAAGAAGAAGCAGAAAGCTCTGGCCGAAGACAAGACCGAGAGCTGATGCAATTCCGGCATTACAAGGGTGGCCTGTACCAGCTGGTATGCGTGGCCACGCTTGAATCGGACCTGTCCGAGATGATCGTCTACACCGCGCCCGACGGGTCCTACTGGACGCGTCCGCGCGAGGTATTTTTCCAGATGGTGGAAGTCGACGGCACGCTAGTGCAGCGCTTCACGCCGGTTTCGTAGTTCCCGGCCCATGTTGCGGCCCCACCTTCCAGGAATCCCATGACACCCTGCCAAGCAGTGTTCGGCCTCGCCCTGTCCGCCACCTTTCTGTGCGCATCGGCCGAGACGGTCGGTTCGGTCGATACCGCCTTCAAACTGATCGGCCCGGACCACAAGGTCGTGGTCGAAGTGTTCGACGACCCCAAGGTGGGCGGCGTGAGCTGCTATCTGTCGCGCGCCAAGACCGGCGGCTTCAAGGGCGCCATCGGGCTGGCCGAAGACAAGTCCGATTCCTCGGTGGCCTGCCGCCAGGTCGGCCCGATTGCCTTCAACGGCAAGGTGCCGCGCCAGGAAGAAGTGTTTACCGAGCGCGCCTCGGTCTTCTTCAAGCACGTGCGCGTGGTGCGCATGGTCGACGCCAGGCGCAACGCGCTGGTCTACCTGGTCTATTCCGACCGCCTGGTCGACGGCAGCCCGAAAAACAGCGTGACGGCGGTGCCGGTGCCGGCCAGCCAGCCCATTCCGCTGCAATAGGATTCATGTACGCCGGGTTTCTGCCGTTAACTGGGTGAACGACTACAGCGGGTGGAAACTATGGCAACGATGAAGACAATGGGTGCGTTGGCGATGCTGGCTGCACTGGCCGGCTGCGCCACGGTCAGCGAATCGCACGAGCAGGGCCTGATGCTGCACACGATCCAGGACAACCGCGAAATCGGCGGCGTCGGCTGCGTGCTGAGCAACGATGCCGGGCGCTGGTTCGTGGTCTCGCCCGGCCATGTGACCGTCACCAAGAGTGCGGGCAACCTGTTCGTCGACTGCAAGAAGGGCGTGGTCAGCGCCGGCCAGGAACGTTTCGCCTCGCGCGCCAATACCACGGCCACGATCGGCAATGCGGTGTCCACGCTGGGACTGGGCTACCTGCTCGACAAGCGCACCGGGGCCGGCTTCGACTATCCCGAAACGCTGGTGGTGCTGATGCACGGCACCGGGCGCCAGGCGCCGGGCGACCCGGACCGGCAGGAGAGCACCAGCAGCGTGCTGTACTGACCTCAAGCACATAAAAAAAGCGGCCCTGCGAAGGCCGCTTTTTTTTGCCGCGCGAATCGCTTACACGCGGTTGATCAGGAAGGTTGACAGCAGCGGCACCGGACGTCCGGTGGCGCCCTTGGCGCCGCCCGATTTCCAGGCCGTGCCGGCGATGTCGAGGTGGGCCCAGGTGTATTTGCGGGTGAAGTTCTCGAGGAAGCAGGCGGCCGTCACGCTGGCGCCGCCCGGGGTGCCGATGTTGGCCAGGTCGGCAAAGTTCGACTTGAGCTGCTCGTTGTAGGCTTCTTCGACCGGCAGGCGCCATGCGGTGTCGCTGGCGGCCTTGCCCGCTGCCAGCAGTTCGGCGGCCAGCTTCTCGTGCGCCTCGTCGCTGCGGGTGAACAGGCCCGAGTTGTGGTTGCCCAGCGCGACGATGCAGGCGCCGGTCAGCGTGGCGATGTCGATCACCGCGGCCGGGTTGAAACGTTCGCAGTAGGTCAGCGCGTCGCACAGCACCAGGCGCCCTTCGGCGTCGGTGTTGAGCACTTCAATGGTCAGGCCGTTCATCGAGGTGACGATGTCGCCCGGCTTGGTGGCGCGGCCCGACGGCATGTTCTCGCAGGTGGCGATGACGCCGATGACGTTCAGCTTCAGGTCCATCTCGCCGATCGCGCGAAAGGTGCCCAGCACCGACGCGGCGCCGCACATGTCGTACTTCATCTCGTCCATGCCGGGACCGGCCTTGATCGAAATGCCGCCGCTGTCGAAGGTGATGCCTTTGCCGACCAGGACCACCGGCGCGTCCTTGGCCTTGCCGCCCATGTGCTTGAGCACGATGAATTTGGGCGGCTCATCGCTGCCGTTGGTGACCGACAGGAAGCTGTGCATGCGCAGCGCCTCGAGCTGTTTGCGCTCCAGCACCTCGACCTCGAACTTGAATTCCTTGGCCAGCTTCTTGGCGGTGCTGGCCAGGTAGGACGGGGTGCAGACGTTGGCCGACAGGTTGCCCAGTTCCTTGGTCAGGTCCATGCCGTTGGCGATTGCAATCGCCTGCGCCAGCGCGGTCCTGGTGTCGGCGCTGGCGGCGGCGGCCAGCGTGATTTTCTTGACGCCGGCCGGGACCGGGTCCTTCTTGCTCTTTTGGCCGTCGGTGCGAAATACGCTCTCGTGGGCGGCGCACACGATGGTGCGAATGGCCCAGCTGGCATCGCGCTCTTTCACATCCGTCAGCGGTAGTGCGATAATGGCGTCCGCGCAGCCGAGCGAAGCGAAGGCCTTGAGCGTGGCGCCGACGGCGGAAGAGAAGCTTTTTTCGCTGACCGCTTCATCGCCGCCCATGCCCACCAACAGCACGCGCGCCGCGCCGGCGCCGGATACGCCGCGCAGCAGCAGGGTCGTGCCGGCCTTGCCGCTGATGTCGCCCGACTTGAGGGCGGCGCTGATTTCTCCGCCTTGATCGAGGGCTTTAGCTGCCTGCGAGAGTTTTTTGTTTTCGAATACCGCCACCGCGACACAGCCTGTCTTGGCCGACGCGATGGTGTTTTTTGTATCGAATGCTTTTATGCTAAAGTCCATTTGAATCTCCATTTCGTGTATGTGACGCGCACTGCCTAACCTGTGATTATAACTTTCGAATGATCTTTCATCGCGCCTTGCAACGTGAATTGGCCGCTTCGGCCGGCGCTACTTTCACGGTACTGTTCTCGATCCTCGTCACCTGGACCTTGATCTCGATCCTCGGTAAAGCGGCGGGCGGCAAGGTCGCGTCGGGCGACGTGGTCGCCTTGATCATGTTCGCAATGCTGAATTATCTGCCAACTGTCCTGACTCTCACCAGCTTTATTTCTGTTTTGACCGTCGTCACGCGCAGCTACCGCGATTCCGAGATGGTCGTCTGGTTCGCATCCGGCCTGTCGCTGGTGCGCTGGGTGCGGCCGGTATTGACGTTCGGCCTGCCGCTGGTGATACTGGTCGGTGCAATGACGCTGTTCGTCACGCCATGGGCCAAGATGAAAAGTGCCGAATTCGTCCAGCGTTTCGAAAAACGCGAGGACCTCAAAAAAGTCTCGCCTGGCCAGTTCAAGGAATCGTCGTCGAGCAACCGCGTGTTCTTCGTCGAAGGCGCCTCGGGCGAATCGACGGTGGTGCAAAACGTGTTCGTCAACACCGTCGAGGGCAAGCTCAGTACCGTGGTGGTGGCCAAAGAGGGCGTCATCGAGGGCGACGGCAAGGGCGGCCAGTTCCTGGTCCTCAAGAACGGCCGGCGCTACCAGGGCACGCCCGGCCAGGGCGATTTCCAGTCGATGGAGTTCGAGCGCTACAGCATGCGCGTCGCGACCCAGGTGGCGGTGGCCGACGGCGAACTTCCTGCCAATGCCACCTCGACCATGCTACTGATCGACAATCCGAGCCGCAGCGGGCGCGGCGAACTGCTGTACCGGATCGGCGCCCCAATCACCTGCCTGCTCTTGATTTTGCTGGCGATCCCGCTCGGCTTCGTCAATCCGCGCGCCGGCAGCGCGGCCAACCTGATCATCGCACTGCTGATCTTCATCACCTATATCAACCTGGTCTACATGATGCAGGCCAGCGTGGCCCAGGGCAAGAGCGAATTCGCCGTGGCCTGGTGGCCGCTGCACCTGATCGTCGCCCTGTGGGTGCTGGCGATGTTCGCCTGGCGCCTGAACGTCAACCATCGCTACCATCCGAAGGTCATCTGGGCCGCATTCAAGCGACGACGCCATCCGGCGCCGCAAGGAGTGCCTGCCAAATGAAAACCCTGCAACGCTATTGCGCGGTCACGATCCTGCAGGCGGTGGCCTTTGTGCTGGTCGCCCTGCTCGCGCTCAGTGGCTTTTTCGACCTGACCAACGAACTACCCAATGTCGGCAAGGCGGGCTATCTGATCCAGCACGCTTTCCTGTTCGTGCTGCTGCGCGTTCCCGGCCACGTGTATGAGGTCATGCCGGTGTCGGCGCTGATCGGCACCATCTACTCGCTGGCGCAGTTCGCGTCGAGCTCCGAATTTACCATCATGCGCGCCTCCGGCATGTCGACCCGGATGGCGGGCTGGATGCTGTTCAAGATTGGCGTCATCCTGGTGCTGTTCACCTTCGTGTTCGGCGAACTGATCGCGCCGCGCAGCGCGCCGTTGGCCGAGAAGCTGCGTCTGAGCGCACGCGGGGCCACCATCTCGCAAGGCTTCGTCTCGGGCATGTGGACCAAGGACGTGGTGCGCAGCGAAGGCATCACCGGCAAGGTCACCGGGTCGCGGTTTTTCAATGTGCGCCAGTTCCGCAACGACAGCCAGATGCTCGACGTGCGCCTCTACGAATTCGATACCAGCTTGCGCATGCGTTCATTGATCACCGCCGCGCGCGCCACCTTCACGGGCAACAACACCTGGCGCCTGGACGACGTGACCGAAACGCTGTTTGTCAATACCGGGCCGCTGCCCGATGCCGCCCAGAGCGGCGGCGGCGCGAGCGGCAAGGGCCCGGCCACGTTTGGCCAGGACACCAGCCGGGTCACCACGCACAAATTGGCCAGCATGAACCTGGTGTCGGAGATCACGCCGAGAATTATTTCGGTGTCGGCCTCCGATCCGGACCGCATGTCGGCCGTCGAGCTGGCCGTGTACACGCGCCACCTGAGCGAAAACAAGCAGGAGAGCGAGCGCTTCAAGATCGCGTTCTGGAAGAAGCTGTTCGACCCGCTGGCCATTTTCGTGATGATGGCAATGGCGCTGCCGTTCGCCTACCTGCAGGTGCGCAGCGGCGGCGTGAGCCTGAAAATCTTCGGCGGCATTATGCTCGGGGTCGGCTTCACACTGGTCAACAGCCTGTTTGGCCAGATTGGCTTGCTCAGTTCAATTCCGCCGATTGTCACTGCGATCGCTCCGAGCCTGGTATTTTTGGCGCTGGCGCTGGCGGCGCTGTGGCGCGTCGAGAGGACTTGATGACGCGCGCCCTGGTCCTGTTTGCCCATGGCGCGCGCAACGCCTCGTGGGCCGCGCCGTTCGAGCGCTTGCGCGCGCAGGCGCAGGCGCGCCTGCCCGGGGTGCCGGTGTCGCTGGCCTTCCTCGAACTGATGGAGCCGCGCCTGCCGGCCCATGTGGCCGAACTGGCGGCGCAGGGCGCCACCGGAATCACTATCGTTCCCGTGTTCCTGGGGCAGGGCGGGCACCTGCTGCGCGACCTGCCGCTGATGGTGGGGCAGCTGCAGGCCGACCATCCGCAGCTGGCGATCGAGGTGGCCGGCGCGGTCGGCGAGGACCCGGATGTGCTCAAGGCCATGAGCGATTACTGCGTCGCGGCCTACGCCAAAACACCCTGACTTCGCTGCTATAATGGCAAGATTGTTCAGGCGGGCATCCAGGCCGCGCTTGCAATCCATCGCCAGGAAAAAATGACTACATCGCTCCGCAGTTCCGTATTGCTCAGCCTGTTGCTGTCCGCCGCGTGCTCCGCGGCCGAGCCGACCATGTGCACGTCGCTGTGTACCGCAGAAAAGCGCCAGTGTCGCGCCGCAGCGGAGCACCAGTCGCAGATGGATATCAGTTCGGCATTCTCAACGGCGGAGCAGCACTACCGCGAGGCGCGCACCGTCGGCCAGTTCCAGAACACGCCCCAGGACGCCAAGGCCAGCGCGCGGGACGACTTGCGCAAGCGCACGGGCGAGCGCGACCAGGCCTGCGAGAGCGCCGCCGCGACCTGCGCCAAGGCGTGTTCCATCCCCGCGCCGAAGGCAACGCCATCGGACGTCCTGGTGACACCAAAAACGCAACAGTGAACCACCAGCGCGCGCCGCGCCACCGGCGTGCGCGTAAAATTCCCGCATCATGACGACGACACGACATACGCGCCACGACCTGCTGCCGCAAAGGACCGCACGCGGCATCCGTTTTACCTTTGAAGGCGGGGCGCAGCTGCAGTCGGTCGCCGTGGCCGGCACGTTCAACAGCTGGGTCGGCGACGCCGCGCCGCTGACGCGGGTCGGGGCTGCGACCTGGCAGGCCACGGTGCCGGCCGATCCGGGCCGCCACCACTACAAATTTGTGCTCGACGGCCGCGACTGGATCCCCGATCCGGCCAATCCGTGGATTTCCGAAGACGCCCAGAACAACTCCTGCTTCACCGTCAACGAGTTCGGCGACGTGTTCGTGCGCACCGGCGAAGTGTCGCAACAGACCCCCGGCGACCTGTACCGGCGCCGCACGGCGGTGAACAGCCCGCAATGGCTGGCCGACGGCGTGATCTATCAATTGTCGGTGCGCGCCTTCGGCTGCACGTTCGACGGCGTGCGCGCGCGCCTGGACTACCTGCAGGACCTGGGCGTGAACGTGATCTGGATGATGCCGATCCATCCGATCGGCGTGGCGCGCCGCATCGGCGCCCTGGGCGACCCGTATGCGGTGCGCGACTTCAGCGCGATCGATCCCGAACTGGGCGACGCGGCGGCACTGCGCGCGCTGATTGCCGATATCCACCGGCGCGGCATGCGCGTGATGTTCGACTGGACGCTCAACCGCGCCAGCTGCGACAACGTGCTCACCGCGTCCCATCCGGAATGGTTCACCCGCGACGGCGCCGGACAGCCGTACTACGCGGTGCCGAACCGCACCCATTTCGTCGGCTTCGACTTTTCGAACACGGCCTTGCGCGCCTGGCTGATCAAGGCCATGCAGGACTGGGTCACCGGTTTCGACCTGGACGGCATGCGGTTCGACGACGCCGACATCACGCCGCTCGATTTCCTCGACCAGATCCGCGCCGCGCTGGTGGCGGTGCGCCCCGATATCGGCCTGCTGGCCCAGTCGACCGACGAGCTGCACCACCTCGACGCCTGCGACCTGACCTACGACGGCGGCGCGCGCGAGACCATGCGGCGCGTGGCCTGCGGCGAAGTCAACGCCGACGCCGTCCGCTGGCAATGGGAAGAATCGACCTACAGCTTTCCGCGCGGGGCGCTGCGCATGCGCTGGCTCGAAGAAAAAGAACAGGGCAGGGCCTGGCGCTTTCTCGGGCCGGGGCTGCACCTGGCGGCGGCCGCGGTGCTGCTCACGCTCGACGGCGTGCCGCACCTGATGATGGGACAGGAATTTAATGAACCGCGCTGGCACGACTGGATGTCGCTGGCGGACGATTTTCAGCTCGACTGGGACAGCGCCGACCAGCCGACCCTGCAGCACTACCGGGCCCTGATCGCGCTGCGCAAGGACCATGCGGCGCTGCGCCAGGGCGCGGTGCATTTCGTGCGCAGCGGCGCGCCCGGCCTGCTGCTCTACTGGCGCAACACGGCGCATGATCGCTTGCTGGTAGCGGTCAACCTGGCCGCCAGCCCGTGCGCGCTGCCGCATGCCTTCGGCGCGGCCAGCATGCTGTATGCGCGTGGCCTCGACGGCGCCAGCATGGGCGCCTTCGCGTGCGCCATTGCGCAAGCCTGAGGCCAGCTAGCGCGGCGCCAGGCGCCCGAACAGCGTGCGCCGCGGCGGCTGCGGCAAGGCTTGATCGACCACGCCCTCCCACTGCTGCGCCAGCTGCTGGCAGGTCGCGCGCAGCACGGGACTGAGGTCGGCATGCGCGGCCAGCGCCTTGAGGTGCCGTTCGATCACCGCGGCCAGCTTCAGGCAGGCGCCGTCCTTGCCCGCCTGGGCGCTGTAGTGGGTCATCAGGTGCAGCGCGCTCGACACCAGCAGCTCGGGCTGGGGCGCTGTGCCGGCTGCCGCCGCGAGCGGGGCGCTTGAGGGGGAATCGCTGGTGTGCATGGCTTGCCTTTCTAAATGAGAATAATTCTCATTTAGATTGAGACTGAAGCGCCGCGCGAATGCAAGCGTGCCGTGCTTACTTGCGTCCGGCCAGCATATTGCGGATCAGATCGATGTTGGCCTGTTGCTCCCGGGTATAGCTCTGGTACAGCGCGGCGCTCTTTTTCTGGTCCATGCCTTTCTCGTTCGACACGAAGGTGCCCGCATGCAGCAGCGCGTGGGCGGACATCACCAGGTCGCGTCCGCTCAAGCCGTGTTTCGCCAGCACGGCAGTGGTCTGGACGTCTTGGTCGATCTTGCGGATCGCGCCGTCGATCGACTGGTCGGGATCGACTTCCGGTTCGGTTTCGTTCGGTTTTTGCAGCGCCTTCATGTCGGCCTCGGCCGATTTGAGCTTGTCCATCATGGCTGGGCTGAGCTGGAAGTGCGCGGCATCCTCGGCGGCGCGTGCAGGGGCTGACAGCAGCAGCGCGCAGGCGAATGCGGCTGGCAGGAGGCGGGTGAATTTGTTCATGGCATGACGTCCGTTTGATCTGTGTTGAATTTTTCCGAATAGTGTAAAGCATTTTATTTGGCAAGGGGTGCCGCCGAGCGACGGCGCAATATGCGCACGGTTTGTTTTGAATCATCTCGAATCGGGGGGCGGACGTTTGACGATGAAACGGAACACGTCCAGACTTTCCCGATCCCCTTGCGATCAGATTCGGAGCTCATCATGTTCGCTGCCACCTTCAAACATGTGATCCGCGACCTGCTGGACGTGTTCCGGCGGGCCGAACAGTTCCTGCTGTCGCTGGGCGCCGAACGGCGCTGCACGCTGCGGCTCGACCGCGTGGCCGACCGCCTGGCAATGATGGGCGACCGGATCAACACGCTGCGCGAGCGCCTCAACGAGGACGCCATGAACGAGGCGATCGATGCCGACGGCATGCTGCGCGATGCGCTCAAGGGATTGAAGGAAGATATCCGCGGCATCCGCTGCCACCTGGCGGGGATGCGCCGGCCGCAACTGAGCGCGCGCATGCAGCGTGCGTTTGCGCGCCTGGGACAGGTCGCCGAACAGACCTATGTGTGCGCCGACCGGCTGCAGTGGGAAATCGACGAACATGACCGGCGGATATCAGAAATCGCGCAGTAAAGACTAAGAAACACGAACCAACGTCGTCCTCTGCGAACGCGGGGACCCGTGCCGACTGGGCGCACTATGGGTCCCCGCGCGAGGACGACGTTGAGATATTTGCGTTAAATTGCCTGTGGTGCGATTTCGGCGAAGGCGTCAGGCGATCAAACGGTTGGCCTGTTCCGCTTGCACCGAATCGCCCGCCTGCCGTTCGCGCATCTTCATCGCGTCGCCCAGCATGACCAGCACCGGACCGTGCGCCGGACCCAGGCCATGGGCCAGGGTGGCCAGCGTCAGGCGCAGGATGCGCTGGTCGGGACGGCTGCAGTTCTCGATCACCACCACCGGCGTATCGGCGCGCCGGCCCTGGTCCAGCATGCGCTGGGCCGTGACGATCGCTTCGCGCCCGCCCATGTACTGCACCAGCGTGTCGGTGTCGGGGATGGCTGCATGTTCGGCAAGTTCTGGCGCGGTGCTGGACGTGAAGAACGCCACGCTGCGCGCCACGCCGCGTTTGGTCAGCGGCTGCTTGGTCGCGGCGGCGGCGGCCAGTGCGGTCGTGATGCCCGGCACCACTTCAACCTCAATGCCGGCTTCCTCGAGCGCGCGCAGCTCCTCGTCGGCGCGCCCGAACAGCATCGGGTCGCCGCCTTTCAAGCGCACCACCAGCGGGAATTTTCTGGCGTTGTCGACCATCTGCTTGTTGATGAACGCCTGCGCGGTCGACAGCTGGCCGCAGCGTTTGCCGACCAGGATTTTTTCGGCCTGGGGGCACAGCGCCAGCATCTCGTCGGTCACCAAGGCGTCATGCAGCACCACGTCGGCTTGCGCCAGCAGGCGCGCACCGCGCAGCGTGATCAGGTCCTGGGCGCCGGGACCGGCGCCGACCAGGTAGACTTTTCCGAGGCTGGACATGGTGAGTCTCCCTTATTCGCCCAGGCGGATCATGCCCGCCGCGACCGTCTGATGGGTGACTTCATCGATCAGGATGAAGGCGCCGGTGGCGCGCACGTCGGCATACGCGTCGGCGGCCAGCGGCTGCTGCACGTTGAGCGAAATGCGCGCGATGTCGTTCAGCTTCAAGCCCTGCGCCGGGTGGCGCTGCTGGGTGTTAATGTCGAGCAGCGTGTCGACCGCCGTGACCTTGGCGCTGGTCTGCTTGGTGCCGTGCTTGATCCAGTACTTGCGGCGCATGTCGAGCGGCTCGTCCGACATCCAGCACACGTCGGCGTTGACGGTCTTGAGCAGCGTGGCCGGCTGGTCGAAACCGGCCAGCAGGTCGCCGCGCGAGATGTCCAGGTATTCGTTGAGCAGGATCGTGACCGACTGGCCCACCACGGCCGACTGGTGCGAGCCTTCCAGCGTGACGATGTCCTTGACCGTGGCGCTCTGGCCCGAAGGCTGCACCACCAGCTTGTCGCCGACGCTGACCTTGCCCGCTTCGATGCGGCCCATGTAGCCGCGGAAGTCGTTCGCTTCGTGGCCGTTGTGGCGCGCCACCAGCTGCACCGGGAAGCGGAACGGCGCATCGTGCGACTCGTCGTACACCGACAGCGATTCGAGCAGCTCGATCAGGGTAGGGCCCTTGTACCAGTCCATTTTTTCGCTGGCCTCGACGACGTTGTCGCCGGTCAGGGCGGACAGCGGAATCGGGGTGATGTCCTTCAGGCCCAGCGTCGCGGCGAACTCCTGGTAAGCCTGGACGATGCGCTCGTAGGTGGCCTGGTCGTAGTCGATCAGGTCCATCTTGTTGACCGCGACGACCACGTGCTCGATCTGCAGCAGGTGGGCGATGGTCGAGTGGCGCTTGGTCTGGATCAGCAGGTCGACGCCGCCGTCCTCGTGCAGCTTGACCTTGGATACGTCGATCAGGATGATGACCGCGTCGGCGGTCGAAGCGCCGGTGACCATGTTGCGGGTGTACTGCTCGTGGCCCGGGGTGTCGGCGATGATGAACTTGCGCTTGGGCGTGGCGAAGTAGCGGTAGGCCACGTCGATCGTGATGCCCTGTTCGCGCTCGGCCTCGAGGCCGTCGGTCAGCAGCGACAGGTCGACTGCGTCGCCCACGGTGCGCTTGTGCTTGGAGCGCGACATGGCGTCGAGCTGGTCGGCGAAGAGGCCCTTGCTGTCGAACAGCAGGCGTCCGATCAGGGTGCTCTTGCCGTCGTCGACGGAGCCGGCGGTGATGAAGCGCAGCATGCCGCGCTCGGTCAATTGTTCAGAGGTGTGGTCAATGCGTGCGTTCATCAGAAGTATCCTGCTTTCTTGCGTTTTTCCATCGATGCTTCGGAGGTCTGGTCGTCCATCCGGGTGGCGCCGCGTTCGGTGATCTGGGTGACTGCGGTTTCGGCGATGATCGCTTCGACCGTGGCCGCGTCGGACGACACCGGGCAGGTGCACGAAATGTCGCCCACGGTGCGGAAACGCACGACTTGGGTTTCGACGGTCTCGCCTTCGCGCGCCGGGGTCAGGTCGGTCAGCGGCACCAGCAGGCCGTTGCGCGGAATGACCTGGCGCTCGTGCGCGAAGTAGATCGGCGGCAGGGCCAGTTTTTCGCGCTGGATGTAGAGCCAGACGTCGAGCTCAGTCCAGTTCGAGATCGGGAACACGCGCATGTTCTCGCCCGGATGGACGCGCGTGTTGTACAGGTCCCAGAGCTCGGGGCGCTGCGCCTTCGGATCCCACTGGCCGAATTCGTCGCGGAACGAGAAGATGCGTTCCTTGGCGCGGGCCTTTTCTTCATCGCGGCGGGCGCCGCCGATGCAGGCGTCGAATTTGTATTCGGCGATCGTTTCGAGCAGCGTCACGGCCTGCGCGGCGTTGCGCGAATCGGTGGCCGGGTTACGCAGGCGCACGGTGCCGCGCTTGATCGACTCTTCGACCGAACCGACGATCAGGCGCTCGCCCAGTTCGGCGGCGCGCGCGTCGCGGAAGGTGATCACTTCGGCGAAATTGTGGCCGGTGTCGATGTGCACCAGCGGGAACGGGAATTTACCCGGACGGAAGGCTTTTTCGGCCAGGCGCAGCAGCACCACCGAGTCTTTGCCGCCCGAGAACAGCAGGGCAGGGTTGGCGCATTCGGCCGCCACTTCGCGCATGATGTGGATCGCTTCCGATTCGAGCGCGTCGAGGTGGCGCGCATTGACGTCGGTAAGTACGCGCGGGATATCTGTCGTTGTATTCATGGTGGCTATGCCTATTCTTGTTGTGGAGCTTACGCAGCCACGGATTTAATGCGTATCAGTTTGCCGTCGACCATATGCAGGCCGCACTCCTTGGAGTCGGGGTTTTCCCACCACCAGCGGCCGGCGCGGACGTCTTCGCCGGGCTGGATCGCGCGCGTGCAGGGCGCGCAGCCGATCGATGGAAAACCCTGGTCATGCAGTGCATTGTAGGGCACTTTATTGGCGCGGATGTAGTTCCAGACATCCTCTTCGGACCAGTCGGCCAGCGGATTGAACTTGGTCATGCCATGGGCGGCGTCGTCTTCCTGGATGTCCAGTTCGGCGCGCGTGGTCGACTGCGAGCGGCGCTGGCCGGTGACCCAGGCCTTGTTGCCGGCCAGCGCGCGGCCCAAAGGCTCGACCTTGCGGATGCGGCAGCACTCGCGCCGCATCTCGACGCTGTCGTAGAACGCGTTCAGGCCGTTCTGGGCCACATACGCATCGACCGCTTCCGGCTGCGGCTTGTACAGCGCGATGTCGTAATCGTAGGCGGCCTTGACCTGGTCGAGCACGGCCAGCGTTTCCGGATGCAGGCGGCCGGTTTCGAGCGAAAAGATCCCGATCGGCAGGCCGGCCTTCAAAATCAGGTCGGTGATGACCATGTCTTCGGCGGCCAGGCTGGAGGCGAATACCGCCGGCGAGAATTCGGCGGCGATGCGGGCCAGCGTCTCATTGGTGGCAGCGACAAGTGAGGTGATGTCGCTCATATGCCGAAGCCTACATCGGAGGTCTCGTCGCGCACATCGCGTTCATGGCGGCGGAACAAGGGCGATTTCTGGTCGACCGATGCCTGGTAGACCTCGGAAAAGTCGGTCAGGCCCTTGAGCGCGTCGTGGATGTTGCGGTCCTGGCGCGTCGCGTAGGCATCGAAGCCGGTGCGCTGCATCTGGAACAGCTGGTCGCGCAGCACGTCGCCGATGGCGCGCAGTTCGCCCGTGTAGCCGAGCCGCATGCGCAGGTTGTAGGCGATCGAATAGCCGCGGCCATCGGTAAATTTCGGGAAGTCGACGGCGACCACGGCGAACTGGTCGAGCTCGCCCTTGAGCACTTCGGGACGTTCGTCGGAAGCGATCCACACGCCGAGCTGGGCGCGCCCGGCCAGCGCTGCGCGCTGCGCCTGCCACACGGTCAGCGGCACGATGACTTTGCCGTCGGGGACGACGGCGTCGCTGGCAGCTTCGCCTTCGGCCAGGCGCAGCACCGACCAGTCGTCGGCGACCACGGCGCGGCCCTTGATGATTTCGGGATGATGTTCGAGTGTAGATTCAAGCATAGTGGTCTTCTCCAACCAGTTCGCCCGCCTTGATCGGCGTGGCATACACATGTTCCTTGAACGGCGCGATGCCGAGCCGCTGCGCGGTGTCGACGAAGCGTTCCTCTTCGGTCCGTTCGCGTACGTAGACCTGCAGCAGGCGGTCGATCACTTCCGGCATTTGCAGCGCCGAGAACGACGGGCCGATGATCTTGCCGATGGCCGAGTTGTTACCCTGCGCGCCGCCGATCGAGACCTGGTACCACTCGCTGCCGTCCTTGTCCACGCCCAGGATGCCGATCGAGCCGACATGGTGGTGGCCGCAGGCGTTGATGCAGCCTGAGATATTCAGTTCGATCTCGCCGATATCGTGCTGGAAATCGAGGTTGTCGAAGCGCTCGGCGATCGCGGCGGCGATCGGCAGCGACTTGGCATTGGCCAGCGAGCAGAAGTCGCCGCCAGGGCAGCAGATCATGTCGGTCAGCAGGCCGATGTTCGGCGTGGCCAAGCCCTGTGCCTTCACTTCCTGCCACAGCTTGAACAGGTCGGACTGCCTGACGTCGGCCAGCACCAGGTTCTGCTCGTGCGTGACGCGCAGTTCGCCGAAGCTGTAGCGGTCGGCCAGGTCGGCTACGAAGTCGATCTGGGTCGCGGTGGCGTCGCCCGGCGGCACGCCGGTCTTCTTGAGCGACAGCAGCACGATGCTGTAGCCAGGCACCTTGTGCGGCTTGACGTTACGCAGCAGCCAGTTCGAGAACGCCTTGTTGTCGGCATGCTCGGCGCGCGGGTCGATGGCCGCCAGCGTGTCGTAGGCGTGCGGCGCAAAGTAGGCCGCCACGCGCGCCAGTTCGTCCTCGGTCAGCGTGGACGGACTGTCCTTCAGGTCCAGCCATTCTTCTTCGACCAGGCGCGTGAATTCTTCGACGCCGAGCGCCTTGACCAGGATCTTGATGCGGGCCTTGTACTTGTTGTCGCGCCGGCCGTACTGGTTATACACGCGCATGACCGCTTCGATGTAGGTCAGCATGTGCTGGCGCGGCAGGTATTCGCGCACCACGCTGCCCAGGATCGGGGTGCGGCCCATGCCGCCGCCGACCATGACCTTGAAACCGACTTCGCCGGCCTCGTTGTGGACCACGGTCAGGCCGATGTCGTGCACGGCGATCGCGGCGCGGTCTTCGACGGCGCCGTTGATGGCGACCTTGAACTTGCGCGGCAGGGCGGCGAACTCGGGGTGGAAGGTGCTCCACTGGCGCAACACTTCGGCGTACGGGCGCGGGTCGATCAGCTCGTCGGCGGCGACGCCGGCGTATTCGTCGGACGTGATGTTGCGGATGCAGTTGCCCGAGGTCTGGATCGCGTGCATCTCGACCGAGGCCAGGTCGGCCAGGATGTCCGGCGTCTGCTCCAGCTCGATCCAGTTGAACTGGATGTTCTGGCGCGTCGTGAAATGGCCATAGCCGCGGTCGTATTTGCGGGCGATGTGGCCGAACATGCGCATCTGGGCCGAGGACAGCAGGCCGTACGGCACGGCGATGCGCAGCATATAAGCGTGGCGCTGCATGTACAGGCCGTTTTGCAGGCGCAGCGGCAGGAATTCGGCTTCGGTCAGCTCGTCGTTGATGCGGCGCGCGACCTGGCTGCGGTACTGGGCGATGCGTTCTTTGACGATCAGGTGGTCATACTTGTCGTAGCGATACATGTGTCATCCTGTTTTTCGAGTCTTGGTGCATGGAGGAGGTCAAGCACTCCCCCAAACTAGCCCCAATGGTAATAAACTCGCCCTTTATTCCAAACTACTAAGAATTTATTTGCTTATATGCGTATCCGGCATAAGCAATCTTATAAAATGCGGGGTAGTCCGGTATTTCAAGCACTTACTAATCAAAAAGACAATGAACCTCCACCAACTGCGTTTCGTGCGCGAGGCCGTGCGCCAGAATTACAACCTGACCGATGCCGCCAAGGCGCTGTTTACGTCGCAGCCGGGCGTGTCCAAGGCCATCATCGAGCTCGAAGAGGAGCTCGGCGTCGACATTTTCACACGGCACGGCAAGCGCATCCGCGGCCTGACCGAGCCGGGCCGGCTGGTGCTGGAGTCGGTCGAGCTGATCATGCAGGAAATCGACAGCCTCAAGCGCATCGGCAAGGAATACGCGGCGCAGGACAGCGGCAGCTTCACCATCGCCACCACCCATACCCAGGCGCGCTATACGCTGCCCAGGGTGGTCCAGGCTTTCATGCTCAAGTATCCCAAGGTACGCCTGTCCCTGCTGCAAGGCAACCCGCGCCAGATCGCCGAGATGGTCCAGCGCGACCAGGCCGACCTGGCCATTGCTACTGAATCCGTAGCAGGCGTGGATGGCCTGATCACCTTGCCATGCTATCAATGGGAGCATGTGGTCGTGGTGCCGCCCGACCACCAGCTGCTCAAATCGAAGGCCGTCTCGCTCGAGGAAATCGCCACTTTCCCGCTGATTACGTATGACGGCGCGTTCGCCGGACGCAGCAAGATCGACCATGCGTTCGGCCTGCGCGGCCTGAAACCGGACGTGCTGCTCGAAGCCATCGACGCCGACGTGATCAAGACTTATGTCGAACTTGGCATGGGAGTTGGTATCATAGCGGGCATGGCGTTCGATTCCGAACGCGACAAGAACCTGCGGGCGATTCCCGTTGGCCACCTGTTCGGCATGAATGTGTCGCGCGTGGCGGTCAAGCAGGGCGCCTATCTGCGCAGTTATATTTACACCTTTATCGAGCTGCTGGCGCCGACGCTGAACCGCAAAATGGTCGAGTCTGCCATGAGCGGCAACAAAGACAATTACGAGCTGTGATCGCAGCGCATTACTTCAAGAAGAACATGATTACCGAACAATCCGCACAGTTTTACGCCAAGAGCGCCTCCAACCACGACCGCGTCTACGACCGCCCCGAGCGCCAGGATGACCTGGCCGAGATGCGCGAGCACGTGGCCGAGACCTTGCGCGGCCATACCGTGCTTGAACTGGCATGCGGCACCGGCTACTGGACGCGCATCATCGCCGCGGTGGCCGACAAGGTCGTCGCCACCGACATCAATCCCGAAATGATCGCGATGGCCAGGCTGCGCCAGCTGCCGGCCGACAAGGTCGAGCTGCGCGTGGCCGACGCGTACGACCTGCCCGACGATATCGGCGACTACACGGCCGTGTTCATCGGCTTCTGGTGGTCGCACGTCAAGCGCGAGGAGCAGGAAAAATTCCTGGCCCAGCTGAAGGCCAAGGTCGGCCAGGACATGTTCATCGTGCTGCTCGACGAAGCGTATGTCGAAGGCAGTAGCGCCACCGTGGCGCGCACCGACATGGAAGGCAACACCTACCATATCAGCGTGGCGCCCGATGGCGAGCGCTACGAAATCCCGACCACCTATCCGTCCGACAGCGCGCTGCGCAAGAAGCTGGCTTCGTCGGTGCGCGAAATCAGGATCGTGCGGCTGGCGTATTACTGGCTGCTGACCTGCCGCTTGAAATAACCTGCCGATAACGCGTCAATGAAAGCCGGGGTGGTCGCAAGGTGCGACGACCCCGGCTTTTTCATTTCGGATGAGGCAGTGTCCGTTGGTCGGCACCTCGCCTTTGCCGCCTTTGAAGTAGCGCGAAAACAACAGTTGCGCCGTGTCATGATTCTGAAGTATTTGCTAAGCATAATCTCGGCTTTACCACTCAAGGATTGACTCATGAAACACTCTATTCTGGCTCTTGCATTGCTGGGCGCATTCGGCGCGGTTCAAGCTCAAAGTTCGGTGACTGTGTATGGCGCCATTGATGATGGCCTCGCCAAAGTGACCGACAAGACGCTGGCCGTGACCAAACGCGACAGCAACAAGCTTGGCTTCCGCGGTACGGAAGACTTGGGCAACGGCCTGAAAGCACTGTTCCAGCTTGAAATGCGTTTCGAGCCGGACACTGGCACCGTTGAGTCGAACACCCGTCCGCTGTTCCAGGGACAGACCCGGGTCGGCCTGCAAGGCGATTTCGGTATGGTGCGTATCGGCCGCGGCGTGACCGCCGTGCAGGATGCCAAGGATGCGTTCGACCCGTTCAATGGCATTTCCGGCACCCCAGGCTTCAAGAGCGACGTTGAAGTGGCCGGCTACACCAGCCAGCCGCTCGACCCGGCAGGCAGCTCGAACGACCGTTTCAACAACGGCCTCTGGTACAACTCCCCGGTCATGGGCGGTGTGACATTGAACTTGAGCGCAGGCACCAAGGAAGCCAACGGCGGTGCGGCAGTGGTCGGTCGCGGTACGATCGCGGCCCCGCAATATGCTGCAGGCGCCCCTGCGTCGTCCAGCCCGTACTCGGTCGCTGCCGTCTACAAGGCGGGCATGTTCGGGGCCATGCTGGGTTACGAGAGCAATGCCATCGAGACCAAGCTGCTGCAAGCGGGCTTCTCGGTGAACCCGATGACGGACCTGAAGCTGATGGCTACCTATGCGCGCCAGGACCAGGACCATAGCAAAGCGAGCAACGCTAAAACGACCGGCTGGCTGGTGGGTGCGAACTACACCGTCGGTTCCGGCCGTTTCCTGCTCGGCTATGGCCAGAAGAAACCGGACGCCGCCATCACGACCAAGCAAGCGTCGATCGGCTACGAGTACAACCTGTCCAAGCGCACCTTCGTCTACGCCGACGTGTCGGACAAGAAGGCAGCTACCGACGTCAAGTACTACGGCATCGGCGTGCACCACAACTTCTAAGAAGGAATCGGGTAGCAGGGCAGTGCGATGCCGATCCGGCATCGCCCACCCTCTTTCACAGATACCACAAGGCCGAGCGATTCGGCCTTTTTCCATTGCGCCGGCGCTCGCAGAGCGATGCGGGGCTCGCCCTCTCACTGTGCGGATGGCGGGAGGGCGGTGGCGCGCGGACCGGGCATGGCTGCCGGCGCGATTGGCGCGAGGGGCGCCAGCGGGTCGGCGGCCTTGGCCGGCAGCGGCAAGACGATGTCGATGCGGGTGCCGGGCGGCTCGTCGCCGCTGACGGTGATCTCGCCGTGCATGCCCCAGACCCGTTCGCGCATGCCGATCAGGCCCAGCGACTGGGCCTTTTCCAGGTCGGTGGCGACGATGCCGCGGCCGTCGTCGCGAATCGAGATCAATAGCTGGCTGTCGATCCGGTACAAATACATGGTGACGCTGGTCGCGCCGGCATGGCGGGCGATGTTGGTCAGCGCTTCCTGGACGATGCGGAAGATGGTGGTGCTGGCGGCGTCGTCGAGGCGCAGTTCGGCTTCGTCGGCGAACATCGAACAGGCGATGCCGTGGCGCTCGACGAATTCGTCGCGCAGGCCTTGCAGCGCGAAATACAGGCCGCCTTCGTCGAGCGCGCGCGGACGCAGGTTGGTCGCGATGCGGCGCAGCGACGTGATCGCGGTCAGCAGGTTCTCTTCCATGCCCTGCATCAGGCGCGCGCTGGTGCTGCCGTGTGTGCGCTCCTGCTGCAGCAGGTTCAGGTCCATCCGCAGCGACGCGAGCAGCTGGCCCAGGTCGTCGTGCAGCTCGCGCGCGATATGGGCGCGCTCTTCCTCGCGCACGGTCTGCAGCGCCGCCGACAGGTGGCGCAGCTGGGCGTGCGAACGCGACAGCGAGTCCTGCACCTGCTGGCGCGCGGTCACGTCGCGCAAGATGATGGTGGTGATGGTCCTGTCGTCCTCGGTCACGCTCGACACCGAGCCTTCGAGCGGGAAAGTGGCGCCGCTGGCGCGCATGCCGGTGACGGCGTAGTCGGTGGCGCGCCGTCCGATGCGCCCGCCGGCGTCGCCGAACCAGGCGGCCGGCGTGTCGCCCGCCACGGTGGGCAGCGGACGGATGAAAGTGGACAGTGGACTGCCTTCCATCTGCTCGACGGTGGTGGCGAACATGGCCGCCGCCGAGGGATTGGCCAGCACCACGGTGTGCGTTTCGTCGGTCGAGATGATCGCTTCGCTGGCGTTGTGGATGATGTCGCGGCTATGGCTGCGCGCGAAACGGGGGCCGCGCTTGCTGGCCATGATGCGAATGACCACACTGCCGCCGGCGAACCCGAGTCCGAAGATGGCCGCGCCCCAGGCCAGCCAGCGGGAAGATCGCGAAAAGGTCATGGAGTGCGCCTGCATCGGTGGCACGCGGAGGCGGGCCTGCGGCCAGCATAAGGCAAGGGGGAGAACGGTGATTTGAGGGACGACAAGGCGGCCCCGGGCGGCGCCGGCAGGACGCCGGCGCCGCCTGGCTTACATTTGCTTGAACAGGTGCAGGAAGCTGCGGCTGACCTCGAGCTTGTCGGGCTTGCCTTTGATCAGCACCAGGTGGCGGCCGCGGATGTCGCGCGTGACGCCTTCGATCGCGTTGACGTTGACCAGCGTGGCGCGGTGGATCTGCCAGAACAGCGCCGGATCGAGTTCCTCGGCCAGGTCGCGCACCGGCTTGCGAATCAGCGCTTCGAAGCGCTCGGTCTGCACGCAGGTGTATTTTTCGTCGGAACGGAAGAACAGGATTTCCTCGACCGGGATCATGCGCAGGTCCTGGCCGATGCTGGCCTGGATCCATTGCAGGTAGACCGGCTTGGGCGCGGCCATTTTTTCAGCCAGCTGCGACAGCATCGCCGTGACGCTGTCGTTGACCGCTTCCTTCGGCTTGGCCAGGCGCGCCTTGAGGCGCTCGACCGTCACTTGCAGGCGTTCCTGCTCGGGCGGCTTGAGCACGTAGTCGACGGCGCCGCGCTCGAACGCTTCGACCGCGTACTGGTCGTAGGCGGTGACGAACACGATGTTGCTCTGGTTGCCGATCGCGCGCGCGGCGTCCATGCCGGTCTTGCCGGGCATGCGGATGTCGAGGAAGGTCAGGTCGGGCTTGAGCTGGGC
>JANYGW010000024.1 GCA_025359245.1 Massilia sp. | reverse complement strand
GACAGCAAGCTCGACAAGACCAGCGGCTTCAAGGCCCTCGACCGCGCCGCCCTGAGCGCCATCAGCGCCTGCAAATTCAAGCCGGGCAGCAAGGACGGCAAGCCCGACCAGACCTGGACCAAGGTCGAATACAAGTGGTCGTTGAGCTGATCAATGGATGAGGCGTGCCGACGGGGCGCGCCGCGGGCGGCTCGCTAGCTAGCCGCCCGACGAAAGCTGGACCGCCTCAGGCGGCCAGCGCGCCCGGCGCCAGCGCGCGCAGCACGGCGAGCAGGGCGGTCGGGCTGTCGAGCAGATAGTCGGCGCCCCAGGTCGACGGCGCCACCGCGCCGCAATAGCCCCAGCTGCAAGCCACCGTCGCCATGCCGGCCGCACGCCCGGCCTCGATGTCGCGCAAATCATCCCCCACATACCAGCAGTGCTCGGGCGACACGCCCAGCCGGCGCGCGCCTTCGAGCAAGGGCGCCGGATGCGGCTTCGCATGGGCCGTGGTGTCGCCCGACACCACGCAGCCCGCATGCGCGAGCCCGATCTGCGGGATCAAGGGATCGGTGAAGCGCGCCGGCTTGTTGGTGACCACGCCCCACGTCATGCCGGCATCGCTGATGCCGGCCAGCAGCGCGGGCACGCCGTCGAACAGGCCGCTCTCGACCGCCATCGCCGTCTGGTAGCGCGCGAACCACGCGAGCCGCAATTCCTCGTAGCCCTCGTCGCCCGGCGCCAGGCCGAACGCGGCACCGATCATGCCGCGCGCGCCGGCCGAGGCGGTCGGCCGCAGCACCGCATACGGCGTCGGCTCCAGGCCGCGCTCAGTGCGCAGCCAGTTGACGGCGGCCGCCAGATCGGGCGCGGTGTCGGCCAGCGTGCCGTCGAGGTCGAACAAAATGGCACGCGGTGCCGCAGGCAGGGAAGGGGACATGGTGGGCGAAAAAATCAGAGCGGACGGCTGCAGGCAACCATGTAGTTCACGCTGGTGTCCTGGTTGAGCGAGTAGATCTTGCTGAGCGGGTTGTAGCCGAGGCCCTTGAGCCCGTCCACTTGCAGCCCCGCCGCGCGCGCGTACTGCGACAACTCGGCCGGCGTGATGAATTTGGCGTAGTCGTGGGTGCCCTTGGGCAGCATGCGCAGCAGGTACTCGGCGCCGAGCACGGCGAACAGATACGCTTTCGGATTGCGGTTCAGCGTCGAGAAAAACACGCTGCCGCCCGGTTTCACGAGCGCCGCCGCCGCCAGCACGATGGCGGCCGGATCGGGCACGTGCTCGAGCATCTCCATGCAGGTGACGACATCGTACTGGCCGGCCTCGCGCACGGCCATGGCCTCGGCGGCGATGAGCTCGTAGCGCACCGTCACGCCCGACTCCAGGCTGTGCAAATCGGCGACCTTGAGCGCTTTTTCCGACAGGTCGATGCCGGTCACCGTGGCGCCCTTGCGCGCCATCGATTCGGCCAGGATGCCGCCGCCGCAACCGATGTCGATGACGGTCTTGCCGGCCAGCGCCACGCGCGCGTTGATCCATTCGAGCCGCAGCGGATTGATCTCGTGCAGGGGACGGAATTCGGAGGTGGGGTCCCACCAGCGGTGGGCCAGATCGCTAAATTTCTGGATTTCGAGAGGGTCTGCATTCATAGCCGCAATCTTAACGGCAAACGCGCGGATGTGACGGACGCCAGGCGAAAAAAAACCCCGCCGAAGCGGGGTTCCTTGTCACAGCCGCAGCTTACTTGTTGCGGGTGCCGACGACTTCGATTTCAACGCGACGGTTCTGGGCGCGGCCAGCTGCCGTTTTGTTGTCGGCGACTGGCTGTTTCTCGCCTTTGCCTTCGGTGTAGATACGGTTCGCTTCGATACCCTTGCCTTGCAGGTAAGCCTTGACAGCTTCAGCGCGGCGGATCGACAACTTCTGGTTGTAGTCGTCAGTACCGACCGAATCGGTGTGGCCGACGGCGATGATGACTTCCAGGTTGATCGAACCCAGTTTCGAGCTCAGGTCGTCCAGTTTCGCTTTGCCTTCTGGCTTGAGCACGGCTTTGTCGAAGTCGAAGAACGCATCGGCCGAGAAGCTCACTTTTTCCGAGGTCGGTACTGGCGCGACGATCGGTGCTGGCTTGGCGACTGGCGCTTCCACGGGCGCTTGCACGACCGGTGGCGGCGGCGTCACGCATTTGCCGTTTTCCAGGAACGCTGGGGCGACGCAGATCGGCAGATCGCAACCTGGAACGGCATCAGCCGGGGTCCAGTAACCCGTACGCCAGCACAGGCCGAACGGATCGCGCGCGATCACGCCGCGTGCATCTTGCACGTAGGCGCTGTGCGGGACGTTGGCCTGGATGTCTTTTTCCAGTGGGGCGAACGGTGGCGAGGTTTGCGCGAACGCGCTGCCAGCCATCGTGGCGGCGGCGAGCAGGAGCGTCGAAATCAGTTTGTTCATAGGTTTTCTTCCTTTCGGGGGTGATATCCGCAGCGTATTGCTGCGCAACTGGGCGTGCATGGGCAAGATCATAACATGTTGCCGGGCAATGCTCGTTCCGTATGGCGGAATCCGCACTTAGCATCTCGGCCATTTTGCCACAGCCGCCCGCGCCGCACGTCGGCGCGCAGTTCAAACTGGTCCACGCCGGTGCGCGGATGTTGTATTAATGTAACATTTCTCACCATGCGAGTGCGCCGCTTGACAAAGGGCGCCGCCGCCCGCCGCCGCGCCCGCCTGCGGCCCCGGCCGCGTGCCGGCGGCACGGCGCAGGAATTGAACTGTCGGGAAGGTGCGCATGCTAAAATCCCACGCTTGTCTGTCGTGTCATTTGACGCCCGCGCCACGCGGCGTCGCTCGCGCGGCAGCGCCCATGCAGCACCTATCAACACAGCCTGAGAGCAGTCGACCCGCCAATGGATCAATTCGCAAAAGAAACAATCCCCATTTCCCTCGAAGAAGAGATGCGCAAGAGCTACCTCGATTACGCGATGAGCGTGATCGTCGGGCGGGCCTTGCCGGACGTGCGCGACGGCCTCAAGCCGGTCCACCGCCGCGTCCTGTTCGCCATGCATGAGATGAACAACGTCTACAACCGCCCGTACGTCAAGTGCGCGCGCGTGGTCGGCGAAACCATGGGTAAATACCACCCGCACGGCGACGCCTCGATCTACGACACCCTGGTGCGCATGGCCCAGGACTTCTCGCTGCGCTATACCCTCGTCGACGGCCAGGGCAACTTCGGCTCCATCGACGGCGATTCGGCCGCGGCGATGCGTTACACCGAGTGCCGCCTCGACAAGATCGCCAGCGAAGTGCTGGCCGACATCGACAAGGACACGGTCGACTTCCAGCCCAACTACGACGGCAAGGAAAAAGAGCCGACGGTGCTGCCGGCGCGTATCCCGAACCTGCTGATCAACGGCTCGTCCGGCATCGCGGTCGGCATGGCGACCAACATCCCGCCGCATAACATCACCGAGGTGATCAACGGCGCGCTGCATGTGCTGCGCAACCCG
>JANYGW010000022.1 GCA_025359245.1 Massilia sp. | reverse complement strand
GCGAAAGCGGGGCCCCATGCTGATCTTGATCAGTATGGGGCCCCGCTTTCGCGAGGACGACGGTTTCAGGCCGCGTCGACTGCCTTGCGCAGCTTCCAGCGCCAGCGCAGCAAGCCCACCGAATAGGTCCCGAAATACCCCGCCATCAATCCCATGCACGGCATGAAAAATATGTAGTCGGTCACCTTCGGCGTCGCCAACCCCTTGCCCTCGTTGGCGTAAATCTCAAATCCGACATACAGCACCGCCGCGACAAACAGCATCGCAACGATCAGCCCAAGCCTGGCATGCGGCGTGAAAAAATAGCCTTCCTTGACGGTCTCGAAACGGGTCAGCTTCAAACCCCACACGCCGTAGCCGATGCCGCCCAGCGTGCCAACCACCAGCCACCCGAGCGCGCCCGGCAGCTCCGTCAGCTGCGATCCCGACACCAGCACCAGCGCAGTGAACGCCAACGCGCCGGTGTAATGGCGCTGCATGACCGAGCGCTGGCGCTTCATCATGCCTTTTACGCGCGAGTAGATGCGCCATACCAGCAGCGGCGCCAGTACCAGCAGCGCGATCGTATAGACCGACAGACCGTTCAAGCTTTTGGCTCCTTGGCACCTTCGGCCTTGCGCCAGCGCAGCAGCCCGCCCCCGTACACGACATAGTAGCCGGCCATCACGCCGAGTATCGACATCGTCATCGGGCTGTGGCCCAGGTTCGGCGTGTGCTGAGCGCCCAAAGTGATGACTTCATAAATGCGATACAGCACGCGGGCGATGAACAGCATCGCCACAATCAGCCCGATCGGCGCGTACGGCGTGTAAAAATAGTCGCTGCCCACGTGATCGAAACCGGTGCGGCGCAAGGCCACAAAGCCCAGTCCCGCGCCGACGGCGACGCCACCGGCCAGCACCGCCAGCACCATCTGGTCCATCGGCAGCGTCAGCACCAGCGCGACCAGCACCAGCGGGAACAGCGTGACCGCGCACCAATGGCGCCACACGCGCGATTTTTGGCGCACCGTCAGGCGGTGCACGCGCTTGTAGATGCGGTACATGAGCAGCGGCGCGAGCGCCATCATTACGATATTTGTATTGGTCATCAAATCAATCCTGGATTGGTCGGAGGGGACAAACAGAATTGGCATTGTAAACCACAGATCGCGGGCGAAACGGCATTCTTCGTCAATACGCCAAAGGCAGGCGCGGTTGACTTTCAAGGTTGAAGTGCGCACCATGCACAATCACCCTTTTTCGAGATGTCCATGCGCCCAATCTTGCCCCTCATTCCCCTGACCCTGGCCCTGCTGGCCGCGTTCCCGCAAGCCCAAGCCCAATATCAGTTGCCGCCGGCGCAGCTGCAGGCAATCGTCGATGCGCCGCGCGCTCCGGTCCTGGGGCTGTCGCCCAAGCGGGACCTGGCCAGCATGGTCGACACGCCGGCCTTGCCGGGCATCGCCGAAGTCGCGCAGCCGGAACTGAAGCTGGCCGGCGTGCGCATCAATCCACGCACCTACTCGCCGAGCCGTTTCACCTTCGGCTCGAACCTGAAGCTGCTCGATATCGCGACCGCCAGGCAGATCGACGTCAAAGGCCTGCCCAAGTCGCTGCGGCTGGCCGATTCGGCCTGGTCGCCGGATCAGCGCTTCCTGGCATTCACGCACGTCGCGCTGGCCGACAAGGGCGGCGCATCGGCAGTCGAACTATGGCTGCTGGATGTGGCCTCGAAGACCGCGAAGCGCCTGAGCGCGCAGCCGCTGTCCTACCTGGACGGCAGGGGGTTCAGCTGGATGCCCGACTCGAAAGGCCTGCTGGTGCAGATGCGCCCTGCGAACCAGGGCAAGGCCCCGACGCCGACCGGCCTGCCAAGCGGTCCTGGCCTGCAGGATAGCCAGCAAAGCGCGGGCAACCGCCAGTTGCGCACCTATCCCGACCTGCTCAAAAACGAAGAAGATGCGAAGCTGTTTGAGCACTACGCGACATCGCAGCTGCTCCAGATCGACCTGGCCGGCAAGGTGCGCGCGATCGGCGCGCCGGACATGTTCAGCGAAGCGAGCCTGGCGCCGAACGGCAAATACATCCTCACGGAAGTGATGCGCCGCCCGTTCTCCTACATCGTGCCGGCCAGCGCCTTCGCGCATCGCATCGAGGTGCGCGACCTGAACGGAAAACTGGTGCACCTGCTGGCCGACAAGCCGCTCGAAGAAGGCCTGCCGGCGGGGAATGACGCGGTATCGGACGGTGTGCGCGACGTCAGCTGGCGCGCCGATGCGCCGGCCACGCTGATATGGGCCGAGGCACAGGACGGCGGCGACCCGGCCAAGCCGGCCGAGGTGCGCGACGTCGTGTATGCACAAGCCGCGCCGTTCACCGCCAAGCCGGACGCGCTGGCGAAACTGGGTTCGCGCTTCCGGGGCGCGATGTGGGGCACCGGCGATACAGCGCTGATCGTTGAAGCCTGGTACAAGACGCGCGCCGTCAAGACCTGGCGCATTGCGCCCGACAAGCCGGGCAGTGCGCCGGAGCTGGCGTTCGCGTATTCGTCGGAAGACCGCTACGGCAATCCGGGCACGCCATCGATGATGCCAGACAGCGCCGGCCACCTGCGCCTGGTGCTCGGTCCCGATTCGACCATCCTGCTGCGCGGGCCCGGCGCCTCGCCCGACGGCGACCGTCCGTTCGTCGACCGCTACAATCTGGTCACCAAGAAGAAGGAGCGCCTGTTCCAGAGCGCGGCGCCGTACTACGAGAACGTGGTGACGCTGCTCAGCGAAGACGGCACGCGCCTGCTGACCACGCGCGAATCGCCGACCGAGCGCCCCAACTATTATGTGCGCGACCTCAAGCAAGGCGAGAAGTCCCAGCTGACGACGCTGACCAGCTTTCCCCATCCGACGCCGCAGCTCAAGGACGTGCAGAAGGAGCAGATCCGCTACAAGCGCGCCGACGGCGTCGACCTGACCGCGACGCTGATGCTGCCGCCGAACTACGAGGCCAAGCGCGACGGCCCGCTGCCGATGCTGATGTGGGCCTACCCGCAGGAGTTCAAGAGCGCCAGCGCGGCCAGCCAGGCGACCGGTTCGCCGTTCAAGTTCAATGCGGTCAGCTACTGGGGGCCGGCGGCGATGCTGTCGATGGGGTACGCGGTGCTCGACAACCCGTCGATGCCGATCGTCGGCAGCGGCGACGCCGAACCGAACGACACCTATCTGCCACAGCTGGTGGCCGACGCCGAGGCGGCGGTCAACGAAGTGGTGCGGCGCGGCGTGGCCGACCGCAACCGGATCGCGATCGGCGGCCATTCCTACGGCGCCTTCATGACCGCCAACCTGCTGGCGCATACGCGCTTGTTCAAGGCCGGCATCGCGCGCAGCGGCGCCTACAACCGCACGCTCACGCCGTTCGGCTTCCAGTCAGAAGAGCGCCAGTTCTGGAAAGCGAAGGATGTGTACCAGACCATGTCGCCGTTTAATAACGCCGACCAGATCAAGGATGCGCTGCTGATGATCCACGGCGAACAGGACAACAATCCTGGCACGTTCCCGATCCAGAGCGAGCGCATGTTCCAGGCCATGAAAGGCCTGGGCGGCACGGCGCGCCTGGTGATGCTGCCCAATGAAAGCCACGCCTACCGTGCGCGCGAGTCGATCATGCACATGCTGTACGAGACCAATACCTGGCTCGACAAGTACGTCAAGAACGCCAAACCGTAACGGATTGGCCCGCAGGCGGGACTCATGGTAATGTCATTACTTCATCAAGAGGAGTGATATTCATGAATCCCGCACCCTACGAATTGCATCGCGCGCCGGATCCGGCGCCGATCGAAGAGCCGATTCCCGAGCCATTCGACAACCCCCATCCGCACCATCCGCCGGTGCAGCATCCGAACCAGGATGATCCGGTGCCGGATCCAAACCCGAGCTGATCCAACACGTCGCCCTTGTGAAGGCGAGGGCCCATACCACCTTTGATCATAGATGGTATAGGCCCTCGCCTGCGCAAGGGCGATGTAATTCTGCGCTAGTCAAATGCCCAGGTGTAGAGCACGTCGAGCGCGGTATTGGTCCCGGTCTGGAACTGCAGCGTGTATTTCGAGTTCAGCTTGTAGCGCAGCTTGACCAGGCTCGATGCCGTGGTCGCGCCCTGCTCGAAACTGAGGTAGACGCGCTTCGACAGGCGCTTGCCGACCGTGACCACGGTGCTCTCGAGCCCCTTGGCCTGCGACAGCCCCAGTTCGTCCAGCCCCAGCGAATTGGCGATGCGCGACTGGAAGCCGCCGCCTTTGCCACCCAGCAGGGCGCCCGCTGCCGCGGTTAGCACGCCGGCCTCATTGCCGGCCACCGCGTCCATGCCGTGCCCCAGCACCAGCCAGGATAATTTTTCGCTGTCCGGCACCGTTGGCGTCGACACCAGCTTGGCCACCGGCGCGAGCGCCGTGCCGCGCACCTCCACCCCCGCTTCGACATTGGTCTCGGTCAGCTGGTCGCCTTCCGGACGGCGGCGCACCGCGCGGATATTGAGCGCCGGGTTGTCATACGGCCCGCTGAAACTGAGCACGCCGCGTTCGATCGCCAGGTTCTGGCCATACGCCTTGTAGGTGCCGCTGGTAACGCTGATGCTGCCGTTGGCGCGCGGCCCGCGCGTGCTGCTGCGGATGCGCACCGTGCCCGCCAGTTCGGCATCGATGCCCATGCCGCGCAGGCGGAAGGCGTCGCCCAGGTCGGCTTCGATATCGTAGGACAGCGGCATCGATGGCGTTGCCGCCTTGGCGACGGTGCCCGCCTTGTTCCGGCCCAGCACGATCACGTCGTCCGACAGGGTAGGGCGGTCTTGCGGCGCCAGTTCGATCAACGCGCGGTCGGCCTTGAACTTGCCGTCGAACTGGAAGTGCTTGTTGTCGCGTACCAGCGTGCTCTCGCCGCTCAGCACCACAGTACGGTCGGGGCGCGCCAGGATCTCGAGCTTGTCGGCCACCAGCTTGAGTTGCATGGTCGCTTCGCCGCCGGCAAAACGCACCGTGCCGTCGGCGCTGGCATGTCCTTCAGTGCCGTCGAAGCTGAGCCGCTGCAGCAGCAGCTGGTCGCCGGCCAGTTGCGCGCGCAGCTGGCCGTTGCGCAGCTTGACGCCCTGCTCGGTCCAGCGCACCGCCAGGCTGTCGCCATTGACGCTGCCGTTCAGGGTCGGCGCGCCGATGGTCCCGCCGCCAGTCAGGGCCAGCTTCAGCGCGCCATCCAGTTCCAGTCCGGGCTGGCCGGCCAGGGGCGCCAGCCAGGCAATCGAGGTCATGTCGGCATTGGCCGCCAGCTTGAGCGGACTGGCGGTCGATACGCGGCCTTGCACCAGTTGCGCGGTGGCGTCGATCGTGGCGCGGCCGCTGCGGGCGCCGTCGATCTCGACCTGGGTGCGCAGCGCGTTGCCGGCGATGTCGGCGCGCACGTCGAGCACGCGCAGGCCGAGCGCCACCGGCACGTCGGCGCCGGCGATCAGGTCGCCCTTTTCGCGGAACAGGTGCAGCATACCGGTCAGCGATGGCGGCGCGCCGGGCGCCGCCGGGGCCTGCATGTCGAGCGCCCATTGGCCGCCGATGGTCAGGTCGCCGCGCATGCCATCGCGCAGGGCCGCCGAAAACTGGGCGATGTAGTGCAGCGGCACGCCGGCCGCGGCGCCTTTGCTGGTCCAGTGCGGCCCGCTCTTGTCGAGCGACTGCAGGCTGATGGTCCCGTCGGGCAGCTTGATGACCGCGTCGCGCAGCGACAGTTCGCGCGGCGCGAGCAGGCCCATGACGCCCGAGCCGGGCGCGCCGGCGATGCGCAACGGTACCGGCGCCTGCAATGCGAACGCATAGGTTCCCTTGTTCTGCAGGGCCGCGATGGTGCCGGTCCAGGCGCCTGCGTCCCAGCCGCCCTGCACCTCGCCGCTGGCGTCGCCCGTGTCGTTGCGGGCGGCGAAGCGCAAAGTATGCGCGCCGCGCGTGCCGGCCGTTTGCAGGCGCGCCGAATCGACCGTGGTGTCGCCATTGGCATAGCCGGCGATCTCGATGTCGCTGACCAGCGGATCGGCGGCGCCGCGTCCCGTGCCCAGGCTGGCCGAGGCGCGCACCGACTTGAGCTGGTGGCCGGCGAATTTCAGGTTCTGGCCTTCCAGCGCGGCCTTCAGAGATGGCATCTCCATGCTGCCCGAGATGCTTCCCGAGCCGCGCAAGACGCCGCCGAAATTCGGGCCCAGGGCGGCCAGCTGCGGCACATCGATGCGCCAGTCGAGCAGGTCGGCGCCGGCGCCGAAGCTGCCCTTGGCGGCCGCCACGTTCGGCCCCACGTGCAGGTCGACGTCGGCGTTCGACACATGGCGGGCATCGGCCGCCAGTTTGGCGTAACCCCAGAACGGCGAGTTGGCCAGCGTCGACGGTTGCAGCGTCAGATTCAGCGTGCCGCGCCAGTCGGCGCCGAGGCGGCCGCCGGCGTCGAACGCTCCATTCAGGCTGCCCGGCAACGGCGAGCCGAAGGCGGCCGGGTTGAAGCCTTGCGCACTGCCCTTGGCCGTTACTTCGACCACGCGCCTGCCATCCTTGTCCGGGGCGGCCAGCCAGGCGTCGCCGCTGGCGTGCAGCACGCCGGCATTGGCGGCGCGCGCGGCCGCGATCCAGCCCAGTCCCCTGGCATCGATCTCGAACGAAGTGCGCGGCGCGGCCATGCTGCCGCTCACGGCGCCGTTGGCGCTGACGCTGCCATACATATCCTTGCGCACGGTGGCGAGCTGCTTGCCGTCGATGTGCCACAGCAGCTGTTCACCGGGAGCGCCGAATCCGCCGTGCAGGTCTGCCGTGCTGGCGCCCAGCGCCAGGGTGGCGGCCACATTGCTGACGTGGCTGGCGTCGGCATTGAACTTGCCGCTGCCCGACAGCGGCTGCTCGAACAAGCGGCTCGGACGCAGCGCGAAGCTGGCGCCCAGTTTCCACGCCGGCGACATGACGCCGTTCACGTTGAAGTCGGCGTTGATGTCGGCGGTCGGATAGTCGCCGAACGAGGCCGGATTGAACTGGACGGCGCTGGCGTTGACCTTGAACTCGCGCGTGCCGGCCAGGCTGGCGTTGGCGGTCAGGCGCACGCTGCTGCCGCCGGCGCTGATGCTCGCTTTTTGCACTTGCAGCAGGTTGCCGGCCAGCGTGGCATCGGCATCCAGGCGCATGCCCGCTTCGACCAGTTGGGCGGTCAAGGTCTGGGTGCTGCCCTTGTTGGCCAGGCGGATATCGCCGGCGATCTTGGTGGCCTTGATGCGGCTGTGCAGCTGGCGCAGGTCGAGCCGGTCGGTGTGCAGCACAAAGCTGGCGGTCCCCAGTCCGGCCTCATTCGGCGCGTGCTGGACGCTGCCGGTGCCGGTAAATTTGCCGGCGCCGCCGAAATCGATGACTGCGCCCTTGACCTGCAGCGCCGACAGGTTGCCGGCCAGGTCGCCGCGCAGCGCGCGCAGCGGCAGCAGGTGCTGGTCGAACGTGCCGGCCGCCCCCTGGTTCTCGAGATTGACGCTGCCCTTGATGTCGCGGTTCGCGTCGATGCGGGCCGCGATGGTCAGCGCCAGGTCGGCGCTTGGCAGGGCCGGATTGAAGAAGCCGGGGTCGATGTTCTTGGCGTTGAGCGCCAGCGCGCGCAGCGGGATCGCATCGAACGGCGCCAGCGTCAACAAGGCGTCGCCGCTGGCCTTGCCGGACTGGCCGTCGGCCGACAGCCTTGTGCTGACCAGGTCGCCGCCGGCGCGCAGGTTCAGCTGCGCCGCCTTCTGGCCCTTCGCCACGATCAGCTGGGTCAGGCTGGCAGTGGCATCGAGCTTGAACGGCTGATGTGCGGCGATGCTGCCGTCGGCCTTGGCGTAGCCCCACGGCGTGATCGCGCTGGCGCTGCGCAGCGTCCACTTCTGCTTGTCGCCGCGCAGGTCGAAGCGCACGTCGGCGATCACGGTATTGACGCTGGCCTTGGACAGGGTGACCTTGTTGATGCGGGCGTCGTCCAGCTGTAGCGAAAAGGGCGCGGCCAGGCTGGCCGGCATCTTGGGCGGCGGCCCTTCGCGCAGCGTGTCGACCCGTAGCGCCATCACGTGCAGGTGGTTGATGGCGATGCCGCGCGTCAGGTACTGGAAGGGCGACCAGTCGATGTCGACATTCTCGGCCGTCAGCAGTTGTTCGGGGCTGCGGAACACGATTTTACCGAGGTGCATGGAGCTGTACAGCGAACCGCTGACGCCGGTGATGGCGATGCTGCCGCCGCTTTCCCTGGCGACCCGCTCGGCCAGCTGCTGCAGCGTCGATTCGCGCCCGAGGAACCAGTACGCGCCGCCCAGCAGGGCGCCGGTGACGGCGAGCCCGATGGCGAGGCGGCGCGGCCAGCGCCGGCGGCGGACAATGGCTTGGTTGGTGGTAGCGGCGTCGGTCATCAGAAGGTAAATCCAAGCGAGAAGTGCAGGCGTGCCGATTTGACCGCCTGGCCATAGGCGACATCGACGTTGATCGGGCCGACCGGGCTGCGCCAGCGCCCCCCGATGCCGTAGCCCGCCTTCGGTTTCAGGTCGTGGAAATTGTCGGCCGCATTGCCGGCGTCGACGAAGAAGGCCACGCCCCAGGGCGGCTTGAACCAGTACTGGTATTCGGCGCTGCCGGTGAGCAGGTAGCGCCCGCCGACGATGGCGTCGCCGTCCTGCACGCCCAGCTGCTGGTAGCCGTAGCCGCGCACCGACTGGTCGCCGCCGGCGCGAAACAGGAACGCTTCGGGCACGCCCGCCTTCTTGCTCGACGCGAGCATGCCCGCTTCGGCGCGCAGCACCAGCGTGCTCGAGGCGCCGAGCGGACGGTAGTCGATGAAGCGGGTGCTGGCGCGGATGAAGCGCTCGTCGGTCAGCAGCGGCAGCAGCGCGCCGCCCACCTGGACGTTGAACACATAGCCCTTGGTTGGCTGCAGCAGGCTGTCGAGCGCGCGCTTGGTGAAGCTCCAGGTCAGCGGCACGCTCTTGCTGCTGCGGTCGGGTTGCCCATCGAGCTTGCGCAGTTCGGCCAGGTATTGGAGCGTCAGGCTGCGTTCGAGCAGCGGCGTGCCCCACGCGCGGCGCACCGCCAGCGTGGACACGGACGTCACCTCGCCCTGCAGGTCATTGCGCTCGAAGCCGGCGCCGAAGCTGTCGTTGTGCCCTTGCGGCGTGGTGGGAAAATAGAAATCGGCGCGCGCGGTCTGGCGCTTCGTTTCCATGATGATGTTGCTCTTCATGCGCAGGCCGTGCACGTTCAGGTCGTCGTAGGCGACCTGGGCCCGGTAGCCGGTGTTGGACGACACGCCGAGGCCGACTGACACGTTGCGCTGCTTGTTTTCGGTCACGCGCACCATCACCGGCAAGGTGACCGGGTTTTCCGGCGGCGGCTTGGGAATTGCCTTTTGTTCGTCGGTCAGCGCCTCGATGTCGGCGTCGAGCGAGTCGGCCATGTCGGTGCTCACTTCGACCCCGCTGAAGTAGCCGGTATCCTGCAGGCGCGCCTGCAGCGACTGCAGCGCCGCTTCGCTGTATTCCTCGCCCCGCCGGATAGTGTTGAGGTTGTTGATGATCGATGGCGAATAGCGCTTCAGGCCTTCGATCCTGAGCGCGCCGAAGCGCGCCTCGGGACCGCTGTCGAGCACCACGCGCAACAGCGCGCGCCGGGTCTCGGGATCGACCGTGGCGCTCGATTCGACCAGCTGGGCGCGCGGATAGCGCGCCTGCATGACCTGGCGCAGCAGGTTGCGCTTGGCCGCTTCCCAGTCGGCCTGGCGAAAGCGCGCGCCGACCGGCATGCTCCAGCGCTGGCGCAGGTCGGCCCCATTGAACGGCTTGGCGCCGCCGACCGGGTCGAAACCCTTGAGCACCAGCTCGACGTCGCCCACTTGCACCGGCTCGCCCAGCTCGACCAGGATGCGCGCCACCGGGGTGCCGCCGCCGGTGTCGAGGCCGGCCGTGACGCGCGGCGAATAATAGCCTTCGGTGGCGATCAGGACCTTGGCCTGCTCGGGCGTGGCCTTGACCAGGCGCTGTAGCTGCTCGAGGTCGAGGCGCGGATTGTCCTGCCAGCGCAGCAGGTCGAGATTGTCTTCGAGGAGCTTTTCGATCGGACGCGGGGCGTCGATGGCAACGCGGTATTGCACGCCCTGGGCCGATGCGGCGGCCCCGGCCAGCAAGGTGAACACGGTGATGGCAATTTGTGCCAAAATTCGTGATTGCCACGGCGCCTGTGCGGAAGTTTGTGCGGGTCTTGCGGGAAACATGTCGCTCCATGGGGAAAATGCTCGGCTCATCTTACCGGATTGCCCAGAATGATGGCGAACGTCTAACACTGAAGATAGCGAATGACCATGCACCAAGCCGATACCGCCCTCGTGTTGTTTAGCGGGGGCCAGGATTCCACCACTTGCCTGGCGTGGGCGCTCGAGCGCTACGCCCGGGTGGAGACGATCGGCTTCGATTATGGCCAGCGCCATGCGATCGAGCTGACGGTGCGTCCCGGCGTGCTGGCCAGCCTGCGCGCGCTGAAGCCCGCATGGGACGCGCGCCTGGGGGAAGACCACATGGTCGACCTGTCGGTGATCGGCAAAATTTCAGACACCGCGCTCACCAGCGATGTCGCCATCGCGATGCAGGACAACGGTCTGCCGAACACCTTCGTTCCGGGCCGCAACCTGCTGTTCATGACGGTGGCGGCCACGCTGGCGTACCGGCGCGGACTCAATGTGCTGGTCGGGGGCATGTGCGAAACCGATTTTTCGGGCTACCCAGACTGCCGCGACGACACCATGAAGGCGCTGCAAGTGGCGCTTAACCTGGGCATGGCCACCCGCATCAAGCTCGAAACGCCGCTGATGTGGATCGACAAAAGCCAGACCTGGCAGCTGGCGCACGATGCCGGCGGCGCCGCGCTGGTCGACCTGATCCGCGCCGACACCCATACCTGCTACCTGGGCGAGCGCGGCGTGCTGCATGCCTGGGGCTATGGCTGCGGCAGCTGCCCCGCCTGCGAGCTGCGCGCGCGCGGCTACCAGCAGTACGCGGCGGCCAGGGAGGCGGCATGCGCCTAGCCCTTCTGACCGACCTGCACGCCAACAAGGAAGCGTTCAGCGCCTGCCTGGCCCACGCCGAGCAGCAGCAGGCCGACCAGTACGCGTTCACGGGCGACTTTGTCGGCTATGGCGCCGATCCGGCCTGGGTGGTCGATACCGTCATGCGCTATGTGGAAAAGGGCGCGGTGGTGGTGCAGGGTAACCATGATTTTGCCGCGACCCGCGACGCGCGCCCCAGCATGCATTCCGAAGCGCGCGAAGTGATCCAATGGACGCGCGGCCAGCTCTCGCCCGAGCAGCTGGGCTTTTTGGCCGAGCTGCCGATGGTGCGCGAAAAGGACGGCTTGCTGTTCGTGCACGCCAGCGCCAACGATCCGCCGAAATGGGAATATGTGACCGACATCGACGAGGCCGAACTGAGCCTGATGGCGACCGACTGCCGCATGGTGTTTTCGGGTCACGTGCATGCGCCGGCGCTGTACCGGCGCGCCGACGATGGCCGCATGGGCGCGCATACGCCGACCCCGGCCAAGCGCATTCCGATCCATCCGCAGCACCAGTACCTGGTGATCCCGGGCTCGGTGGGCCAGCCGCGCGACGGCAACAGCGCGGCCTGCTATGCGATTTATGACGACGTCGCGCAGGAACTCAGTTATTACCGGGTGCCGTACGACCATGGTGCGGCGGCGCGGCGGGTGATCGCGGCCGGCCTGCCGATCGTGTTCGCGATGCGGCTGATCGAAGGCATCTAGGACGAAAAAAAGCTCCGCGAAGGAGCTTTTTTTTTCGCACCGCAGCCGGTTCGCTGCGCGCGGCAGGCTGACTTATGCCTGATTTTTCTTGCGCGACAGGGCCAGTCCCAGCAGGCCGATGGCCAGCAATGCCATAGGCGCTGGTTCCGGCACGGCGGCGGCATTGACGGTGAAGTTGTCGTACAGCGCGCGCACATTGGCAGCGCCCGATGCGACGAACTCGATCGATTTCAGGTTCTCGAAGCTGGCGTTGAGCATGTAGGTCTGGAACGTGGTCACGCCCGACAGGCCGGTGATCGTCTGCGTTGTCGTGCTGTTGTCGGCGTAGGTGCCGATGATGTTCAGCGTCGAGGTGCGGCTGCTGCCATTCGGGTAGGCGTTGTCGAACATGAACGACTGCATCGAAAACAGGGCGTTGGCGGTATTGTGGATCGTGATGCCGGTCTGGCTGAAGGTATTCGACCATGCGCCCAGGTAGATCGAGCCGTCGGTCATGCCTTGGCCGTCAAAGTTGCTCATCGTGCCGATGTTGTTGTCGGAAACGGCCGAATTGGCGATGGTGTAGCCGTTCGAGGTCGTGGTGCCGATGAAATAGGCATTGTCCGCGTTGGTGTTGAAGTCGATGACGGTTGCGCTGGCAACGTTGGCGACACCGAGGCAGACTACCAATGCCAATTTTTTGAACATATTCATGGATATTCCTGATGAGTGAGTGGATACTGGCCGTCCGAAATTGCATGGCAGACGTGATTATTGCTTCTCGTAATTATGAAGCACAAATCATGCCTGAAATAATTCAGCCTATTTATCAGTAACTTGCATTTCCTATGAGTATTTTGCTGGTGGCAGTTGTAAAGTTTTCCGACAGCGCCCCCAATGAAAAACGGCCCGGTCGGGTGACCGGGCCGTGCGGGCCGCGCTGCTGCAGCGCACTCGCCTTACACGGGCTGTGCCTTGGCATCCTGCGCGCGGTCGCGGTTGCGGCGCGCGATGTACCAGACGATGCCGATCGGGATCAGCAGTGGCAGCAGCAGGGGCGACACCGCCAGGGCGGTCACCACGGCGGCCAGCACCAGGGCCGCGACCACCACGATGCCGACGCCGGCGAACACCAGCGCCAGGATCACCGCCACGAAGGCCGCCACCACGATGCCGATCAGGATGCCGCCGCCGGCGAACAGCACGGCCGCGATGCCGCCCAGGGGGCCGTTGAAGTCCTCGTCGTTGATGTTGAGCGAGAAACCGGAGCTATCAATCAGGGCATTCCAGATCAGCAGGGCAAGGATAAACAGGATCAGGAAGGGAGCGGTCTTTTTCATGGCATTGCCTCTTTAGTGGTGATGGATGTTGCTGGTATGACTGAACTGTAGACGCGCCGGTATCTGCATGCCACGGGATTGCGACAGGCTGCCATTTTTACGGGTCGGGCGCTGCCAAAGAGGCGACGAAATGCGCGCGCGAGCGGCAAACCCCTGCATTTGTTTTCCACCTTGTAAATTGAGTGACATTGCCTATACTGAATGCCTGCTCTATCGGATGGGGATTCATATGCAATTTGTCTATTATCCAGCGGACCACCTTGCTTTCGCAGCGTTTGGTGACATCGCGCGCCAGCTGCGCACCCTGCTCGGTGGCGGCGGACCCAAGGGGCCGCCATCGGCGCCGCCTGCCATACCGCCGATCATCATCAACCCTTACAGCTACCAGACGCCGGCGCCCGCGATCGATCCGCGTGTGCCGCCGGCCGGACCGCCGCTGCAGCCGCCGCGCTGCCCGGACTGGCGCCTCTGTTCGGCCAGTCTGCAATAAAACCCAGCCCGCCTCGCGCGGGCTTTTCATTGGCGCCAAAACAACAGAGCAGTGCTTTTTTTTACGTGGTGGGCTAGTGTATGATGCAACGTTGGCAATTTGCCAGCGCCCTCAACGGAAGCCGCCCATGCTCAAGCTCCTTGCTGTCTGTGTCACTTCGCTGTTCCTGTTGCAAGCGTCGCCGGCCAGCGCGCATGGCGCGCCTGGCTGCGCTGCCCCGCATGCGCCGGTGGCCGAGAGCAGCTTCGTCGCCATCGGCGGCATCGCGCAGTGGGTGACCGTCAAGGGCGACGACTGCGCCAATCCGCTGATCCTGTTCATCCACGGCGGGCCAGGCAATCCGCTCAGTCCCTACTCGGACGCGCTGTACGGCGCCTGGGCCAAGGATTTCACGCTGGTTCAGTGGGACCAGCGCGGCGCCGGCATGACCTACGGGCGCAATCTGCCGGCGCCGGACGCGACGCTGACGATGAAGCAGATGAGCGACGACGGCGCCGCGCTGGCGGCCTACCTCGCGCACCGCTTCGGCAAGAAGAAGGTCATCCTGTGGGGCAGTTCGTGGGGGTCGATCCTGGGCGTCCACATGGCCAAGGCCCATCCTGAACTGTTTTACGCGTACGTCGGCACCTCGCAGCTGGTCAGCTATCGCGAGAACCAGGCGCTGAGCTACGCCAGGCTGCGCGCGGTTGCGCAGGCGGCCGACGACCAGGCTGCGCTGGCGGTGCTGGACGCCGTGGGCACACCGCCGTGGACCGACCCGCGCAGCTTCGGCAAGGTGCGGCGCGTGATCCGCAAGTTCGAGGCCAGGGTCACCACCGCGCCGCCAGCGAAATGGTGGACCCCGGCCCCCGCCTATGCGACCCCCAAGGCGCAGGCCGACTATGAAGCCGGCGAAGATTTTTCCTTCCTTAATTTTGTCGGCATGAAGGGCGACGGCCTGTTTTCGCAGGTCGACTTGCCTGCGCTGGGCACCGATTTCGCGATCCCGATGTTCTTCGTCGAAGGTGCGCAGGACTTGCTGGCCACCCCGGACGTGGCCCAGCGCTACTACGCCAGCCTGACCGCGCCGCAGAAGGACCTGGTGCTGCTGCCGCACGCCGGCCACGATCCCAACCAGGACGTGATCGACGCCGAGTACAAGCTGCTCAAGGAGCGCGTGCTGCCGCTGACCAGATAGGACCCCGGCCACGGACTGTGCGCTGCGTATTCTGTGACATTGCTAAAATTGGTCTATCATTTGGCCCCCTTGGCAACCCAGACACTGAGCTACGTAAAATGATCGATCAAGCACCAGAACAACCCGTCGAAGACGACGCCGCCGACGCCCTGGTCCAGCAGCCGCGCCTGTGGCAGGGCAATGGCTGGACCGCCAAAGTCATCAAGAATGAGGACGACGAAGGCTGGGCGGTCGCCATGATCAAGGATGGCGAGCCGGAGCCGGCACTGGTCGGCCCCTGGACCATGGGGCGCGACAAAAAGAACCCGAAGCCGCTCGACACGTCCGCTTTCCACACGCTCGTCAAGACCGCCTCCGAGGTGCTGCGCCGGCATGAGCAGCAGCTGCACGCGCAACTGCACAAGAGCACCGTCATCAATATCGACGGCGCCGAAATCAAGGTCACCCTCGACATCGTGCCCGATGACGAGCACCCGTACGCGCTGCTGGCGGCCATCGACGAAGCGGGCGAGCGCATTGCCCAGGTGCGCACCAGCGCCAGTTTCAAGCTGTCGCCGGCGAGCGCCGTGGCGTGGGCCGAAAACGACTACCGCAAGCCTTCCTGAGCTGTTAGTATTTCCCTAGTGCACTTACAGGGAATGCGATGGAAAGCCGTTTAGACCGCCTCGAGGCCGTCCAGGCCATGCTGCTCGGGATCGGCCAGATCTCGAACAACTGCAGCGACATCACCGAATTCATCGGCGCGGTGCACCGGGCGCTGGGCCGCATCATGTATGCGGCCAATTTCTACGTGGCCCTGTGCGACCGCGAAGAAGGCACGCTGCGCTTCGCCTACTTTGTCGATGAACTCGACCCGGCCCCCGATCCCGAGGAAACGAGCGCGCTGGCCTCTCCCGACCAGTCGCCCACCGCCTGGGTGATCCTGAACCGGCGCAACCTGGTGATGGGGAACGCGGTCCCGCGCGCGGCCGGCGCGCCGGCCAACAGCTGGGGCCTGGGCGCCGATGCCGAGCACTGGATGGGCTGTCCGCTGCTGGACCACCAGCACGAGGCGCTGGGCGCGATCGTGATCCAGAGCTACGACACCGAGCACACCTACAGCGACGAAGACCAGGCGCTGTTCGCGCTGATCGCCAACCATGTGTCGAATGCACTGCAGGGTATCCAGAGCGTGGAGCGGCTTGAGCACGCGGTGCACGAACGCACGCTGCTGCTCGAACAGCGCAACGCGGCGCTGCAGGAAGCCCAGTCGGAACTGGTGCGCCAGGAAAAGCTCGCTTCGCTGGGACGGCTGGTAGCCGGCGTGGCGCACGAAATCAACACCCCGCTGGGCATCTGCGTGACCGCCACCAGCCACCTGGTGCAGGAACTGAAGCTGACGCGCGAGGAAATGGCGGCCGGCGAGATGACCGAGGACAGCCTGCAGCAGTTTTTCGGGATTCTCGACCAGTCGCTCAAGATCATGACCACCAATACCCAGCGCGCCGCGGCACTGGTGCGCAGCTTCAAGCAGGTGGCGGTGGACCAGTCCTCGGACGGCATGCGCCCGTTCCGCCTGAAGGCTTACCTGGGCGAAGTGCTGCTGTCGCTGCAGCCGCACCTGAAAGGGCGGGATGTGGCGGTCGATGTCGCGTGCGACGAGGCGCTGGAGCTGGACAGCTTTCCCGGCGCAGTGTCGCAGATCGTCACCAACCTGGTGCTCAACTCGCTGGTGCACGGCTTTGCAGCCGGGCAGGCAGGGCGCATCCGGATCACGGTGGTGCAGGACGGCGAGGCGGTGCTCGCCGAATATAGCGATGACGGCGCCGGGATGAGCCAGGACACCTTGCGCCAGTTGTTCGATCCCTTCTTCACCACGCGCCGCGGGCAGGGCGGTAGCGGGCTGGGCGCGCATATCCTGTATAACCTGGCGACCGGGCCGCTGGGCGGCACGGTCAAGGTCGACAGCGCGCCCGGGCAGGGCTTGCGCTACAAGTTCCGCTTTCCGCGCAGCCGCCGTGCGCCCAAGGCCGCGTCCAGTTAGCCGTCGCTGCGCAAGGCCGCGATCGGATCGAGCGCGGCGGCCTGGCGCGCCGGGAACACGCCGAAGGCCAGCCCGACGCCGACGCACAGCGTGACCGCGGCGGTCAAGGTCAGCGGCGACCACGCCACCGACCATCCGGCCAGCGCGGCAATCGAATATGCGGCGACCGCGCCGAGGACCACGCCGAGCAGGGCGCCGCTCACCGCGATGACCAGCGCTTCGGCGAGAAACTGCTCGACCACGTCGCGCCGGCGCGCTCCCAGCGCGCGTTTCAGGCCGATTTCGCGGCGCCGCTCCAGCACGTTGGCCAGCATGATGTTCATGATGCCGATGCCGCCCACCAGCAGCGACACCGCCGCGATCGAACTCATGACGATCGTGAAGATCCTTTGGGTCTGCTGGTGCTGGCGGTACAGTCCCATCGGCACGACCAGGTTGGTGTCGTCGGCGCCGCCGTGGCGTTGTTCGATCAGCGTCTGCAGCACCCGCGCGGCCACGTCCGGCGCGCTGTTGCCGTCCAGGCGCAGGCTGATCGCGTCGACTTCGTCCTCGATCTGCGTGAAGCGGAAGCGCGCGCGGCCGGTCTGCCACGGCACGAACAGGCGCTCGTCGTCGAGCCCGAGCTTGACGCCTTCGAATTCGGCCTTCTGGTTGGCCCGGTCAGCCAGCACGCCGACCACTTCCAGCCACTGGTGATTGAGCTTGACGCGGCCGCCGACGGCCGGGCTGTCGCCGAACAGCGTATGCGCCAGGCGCGGACCAAGCACGCAGACCGGCGCCAGGCTGGCGCCATCGGCCGCGCTCAGCCAGCGTCCGGCGGCGATCCGCACGCCGCTGTGCTGCGCGTATTCAATCGACACGGCGAAAGCGCTGGCGCTGGCGACGGTGGTGCCGCGCGCCAGCTGATCGACCTTGATCTCCTTGCGGTACGAGACCGATTCGGCGCCCGGCACTACCGACAGCGCAGCCGCGCCGTCCGCCGCGGACAGGCCCAATGAGCGGGTGCGCAGCTCCTTGAGGCGGTCCGGCGCGATGCTCTTGCCTTCGACCAGCACATTGTTCAGCCCCAGCTCCGACACCAGCCGCAGCGCCTCGCGCTTGCTGCCTTCGCCCACGGCCAGCATGGCGACGATGGCGCCCACGCCGAACACCATGCCGAGCAGGGTCAGGCCGGTGCGCAGCTTGCGGCGCTGCAGTTCGACGATGGCTTCGATGATCAATGCGCGGTTCATGTGGCTTTCTTCTCTTTTTTCTTGTCGTCGGCAACCGGCGGCAGCAACAGGATGCGCTCGCCGGCCGCCACGCCCGACTTGATCTCGCTGCGCACGCTGCCGCGCTGGCCCAGCTCGACCACTCTCTTCACGCCGGGCGCGGACTGGCCGACGAACACGGCAAACTTGTCGCCCTCCTGCACCAGCGCCAAATTGGGCAAGGTCAGCGCGGCGTTGCGCTCGACCAGCATCACGGTGGCGCGCACCGCCTGGCCGGGACTGAGGCCCAGTTGCGCGGCCAGCGCCGGCGCAATGACCGCCTCGAAATCGCTGTACTTGACGGGCGACTCGCGCGACTTGGTGCTGGCGTTGCTGCTCACCTTGCTAACCTTGAGGTCGAATTCGGTGCCGGTGCCGGCCAGGCGCGCGCGCACCGCCTGGCCGGGCTTGAGGCCGAACGAGCGGGCTTCCTCGACGCTGAACGTGGCGATCAGCTGGGTCGAATCGGGCAGCTTGCCAAAATCGTTGCCCGACCATAGATTGGCGCCGATCTGCGCCTTCGAGCCATCCCAGTTCGTGGCCTGGACAAACACGCCGTCATGCGGCGCGAGCAGCTGCAGCGCGGCGAGGCTGGCGCGGCGCTGGTTCGCCTTCAGGCTGATGCTGCCCTTCTGGGTCGACACGACCGCGTGTTCGGCCGAAGTGCGCACCCCAACCTGCCCGGTCTTCCAGCCCAGATAGGAGCGCTTGTTCTTGAGGAAGCTGGTGTCCTGCAAGGCGTCGAGAATCTGGTTGCGCGTCAGTACGCCCGCCTCGGCCTTGAGGTCGCCGTAGCGCTCGCTCAGGACCAGGTCGGTATTGACCTTGGCCGTGGTGGCGCCCAGCTCCGCGCTCTGGACGGCGGCGCTGGCGTCGAGCGTAATCTCGACCAGCGCCTTGCGCACCAGCTCCATTTCCGCCTGCGACAGCTCCATGCGCGCATTGGGCGCGTCGAAGCTGGCGATGACATCGCCCTTCCTGACGCGGGTGCCGTCGTCGACCAGCGACAGCAGTTCGCGGTTTTCCCATCCGGTCCCGGGCACGGTCAGCGGCGTGTTCGAGGCCGATTTGATTTCGCCTTCGACGTCGATCGTCTCGATCCAGGTGCGCGCACCCAGCGTTTCGGTCGGCAGCGTTCCTGTCGTGTCGCCGCCGCAGCCGGCCAGGGCCAGCGCGGCTGCCAGCAAGAGCAGTTGTCTCATGTCGTCTTCCCTTTCAAGGGCTGCAGGCTGACCTGGACCGCGGCGCCCGGCTTCAGGCCTTTGGGCGGCGTATCGAACTCCAGTTCGAGGTCGCGCACGATCACCGGCTGGCTCCTGGACTTGCCGTGATAGGTGCGGCCCAGGCTGACGACCCTGGCGTTGATGGCCGTGTTCGCGCCTTGCACGGTGACGCGCGCGGCCTGGCCGACGGCGACGCCGCCAGATTGCACTTCCGGCACCTTGGCCTGAACGATCAGCTTGTTCTGGTCGGCCAGCGACGCCACGGACAAGCCCATCCAGACCTGCGCACCGATGGTAAACTTTTCGCCGCTGAACTGGTTGCGATACACCATCATCCCGTCGCGCGGCGCCTTGATCGACATCTGCTGCTGGCCTTTGACGAAGAGGGCAATCGCGCCTTCATGGCGCGTCACTTCGCTGGTGAGGGCCGTGGTCTCCGCCTGGCGCGCGCGCGCCTGCGCATCGCGCTGCGTGACGGCCAGCGCGGCAAGCTGCTCGCCCAGCGCGCGCTCGATGACCAGCTTGTCGTAATCGATGCGGCGGATCAGTTCCTTCGGCTGGGTCGCCTTGCGCCTGGCGCGCTCGAAGTTCGAGGCTGCCTCGGCGACCGCGAGGTCGGCCGCGCGTGCCGCCTCCGCGTGGTCCAATTTGATCTTGGCCAATGTGCTTTGCTTTTCCTTCAGGGCGGCGCGGAAGGTCTCGAGCTGGGTGGTGACGGTGCTGGCGTCGAAGGTGGCGATCGGGTCGCCCTGTTTGACGAGCGAGCCGTCCGGCGCCAGGCTGGCCAGCGTGTATTGCCATACGTCGGGAATGGTGGGAGGGGCGATCGAGACGGCGCCGCGCGAGGCGATCTCGCCTTCGATCTGCAGTTCGGCCGGTGCGGCGGGCGCGCTGGCGGCGGGCGCCTTCGCATCGGCGCCCTCGACCAGCACGCTCATGCCGGCCACCAGCGCAAGCGCGTGCTGCGGCAGCGTGATATCGACCCTGAAGTAGCGGGCGCTGCCCCAGGCAGCCTTGGACGCCGGCGCGCTGGCGATGGCGCTGACGGTAGCCAGCAGGGACGCACCGGGCAGGGCGTCGAAACTGAGCCGCACCTGCTGGCCCGTCGCCAGGAAAGGCCGGTCCGCTTCGGCGGCCCAGGCTTGCACGCGCATGCCGCCGATGCCCATCACATAGCCGACCGAGTTGCCGGGAAAGCCGCTCGCGCCTTCATCGTAGCGCTCGCCGCGCCATTCGCTGTAGCCGTGCACGACGACGCCGTCGCGCACCGCGCGCACTTTGACCTGTTCCTGGCGCGCGATGCTGAAGTCGATGGCGAGCTGGCGTTGTTGGGCCTGCAGGCCGGCATCTTTCATGCGGCTCTGCACGGCGTCGGCGGCGGTGGCGCTGGTTTTTTTCTTGACATCGAGGTCGCGCTCGGCGCGCTCGCGTTCGCCCTGGTAGCGGTCGAAGTCGAGCCCGGAAATTTGCGCGCGCGGCAGGGCCGCATCGACCTTGGCCTTGGCCAGCGCCGCCGTCGCCTCGGCCAGCGCGCGTTGTGCTTCCACGGATTTGACTTCCAGGTCGGCGATTTCCTTCGCGGCCGTGGCGGCGGCTTGCGCCGAGTCGATCTGCAGCTGGCGCACGCTGGCTGCATCCTGGCTGTCGATGCGCAGCAGCACGTCGCCTTTCTTGACCGCCGTGCCTTCCTCGACGAAATTGCGCAGCACGACCGGCGACGAATTCGACGGCGGCACCTGGATCGGCTGCGAGTCGATGGCGTCGACGACGCCGGTGATCAGCAAGGGCCGCCTGGCAGGCGCCGGCGGCGTGTCTGCCGCTTTCGCATGCGCTTCGTTGGGTCCCGGACCGACACTGGTAAGGCCCACATAGGCCAGCGGAACGATCGCGGCGGCGATGAACAGGGCGTATTTGCTTTTCATGCTGAATCGCGCGCGATGCGGCCGTCATGCAGGTGGATGGTGCGGCCGGCGCGCGCGGCGATATCCGGATCGTGGGTGACCAGGACCAGGGTCTGGCCGCCGGCATTGAGTTCGGCCAGCAGCGCCATCACGTCGATGGCGCTCTTGGAATCAAGGTTGCCGGTCGGTTCGTCGGCCAGCAGCAGGGCCGGCTGGTTGAGCAGGGCGCGCGCGATCGCCGCGCGCTGCAGCTGGCCGCCGGACAGTTCGCCCGGACGGTGGCCGATCCGGCTGCCAAGGCCGATGCGTTCGAGCAGCTGGTGGGCGCGCTGCGCGGCGTGCGCGTCGGCCGGTTGCGCATAGCGTTGCGGCAGCAGCACGTTCTCCAGTACGGTCAGGCGCGGGAGCAGGTGGAAAGATTGAAAAACGAAGCCGATGCGACGGTTGCGCAGGTCGGACGCGGCATCGTCGTCCAGCGCGCCCACGTCGTCGGTGCCGAGCCGATAGCGGCCGGCATCGGGCTTGTCGAGCGCGCCGAGCACATTCAGCAAGGTCGATTTGCCGGAGCCGGAAGGCCCCATGACGGCCACGAATTCGCCCGGCCGGATGGCCAGGTCGATGCCGTCGAGCGCCTTGATTTCGGCGCCGCCCTGGCGGTAGGTCTTGCGGATACCCTGTAACTCGATCATTGCGCGACGCCTTGCCGGATGCTCAAAGCAGGGATGGTACGGGCGCGTGAATGTTATTGCAAATACAATTTACCGAAAGTCAGTCCTGGTCGTGATCGATGGCGATGCAGGATGGCCCCATCCTCATGTGTTATTGTCCATAACGTCACTCTTCAACCACATACTGGTTCACCATGCCGCAAGACCAACTACCCGAGCCATCGTTTGAGCGCCCCGACATGGCCTCCAGGCTGGGCGCGGTCAGCGGCGTGTTGTTAGTCCTGAGTCTGATCTTGCCGGCCTACCACGTGGACTACTACTCGACGCCGCATACTTATTTTGGCTGGCAAGCGCTCCTGTTCGGCCCCATCGGTCTGGCCGCGGGTCACTTTTCATGGATCGCCAATCCCCTTCTGCTGTTTGCCTGGTTAAGTCGCGCGAGCGGTGGCCGCATATCGTTCTTCCTTGCGCTGCTGGCATTCGGATTTGCTGCCTCGTTTCTCTTCGGCCACACCATCGCTGAAGGAAGCGCCGGGATGTACCCGTACCGTGCTGGCGTCGGCTACATTGCATGGTTGGCAGGCATCGCCCTCGCTGCAGTTGTGGCGTTTTCCTTGCCTGAACCACCCGACAAGAATTAGTGCAGCAGCTTCGGCGCGCTAGTCCGGCCAGCGCTGATTGATTTCGAGCGCGCGGTCCATGTTCGCGATCAGCAGCTCCACGTACAGCGGGTCGAGGTGCTGGCCCGCCACTTCGCGCAGGTGTGCGATGACCTGGGCGATCGGCCAGGCTTCCTTGTAGCAGCGCTTGTGGCATAGCGCGTCGAACACGTCGGCCACGGCCACGATGCGCGCATAACGGTGGATATCGGTGCCCTTCAGGCCCTGCGGATAGCCGCTGCCGTCGAATTTTTCGTGGTGCTGGTAGGCGATGATCGCGGCCGCTTTCAGGATCGGGCGCTGCGAGCCGTCCAGGATCGACAGGCCGACCTCCGGATGGCGCTTCATGATGTCCCATTCGACGGCATCGAGCTTGCCCGGCTTGAGCAGCACCGCGTCGGGCGTGGCGATCTTGCCGATGTCGTGCATCGGCGCCGCGTGCATCAGCACCGCCGTTTCGTCGTCCGGCATGCCCGACACCTGGGCCAGCAAATGGCACACCTGCGACATGCGCCGCACATGGTTGCCCGCCTCGCTGGAGCGCGATTCGACCACGTCGCCCAGGCGCAAAATCAGTTCGGCCTGGGTATCGGTGATCTCCTGGGTCAGCAGGATGTTGTCGAAGGCGATCGCCACGCCGGAGCAGAACACTTCGAGCAGCTGGGTGTCGATATCGGAAATCTCGTCGACCCCCTTGAGCACCAGCAGCGACGCCTTGCCGCTGCTGTTGGGGAAGTAGCCGACATAGGTGTCGCCGTGCAGGCGCGAGATGCGGTTGCTGCGCGCGTCGTCGAGCTGCGCCATCAGGTCGGGGCCGAACATGTCGGTGCCGATGTCGCCGATCTGGGCCAGCACCTCGTATTCGGTTTCGCCGGTGATGACGCTGGCGCCGGACAGGCGCAGCAGCATGCTTTGTTCGAGGCGCAGCAGCGCCACCACTTGCTGCAGCAGGCCGCTGGCGAAATCCTTCAGGTTACGCTGCTGGAAAATATGGGCCGAGGCAGCGATCACGCGCTCGAGGCCTTCGCGGTAGCTTAGCTGAACGCGGCGCGCTTCCTCGACCTTCATGATGTCGCGGTAGGCGCGCAGCGCGGCGAAGGTGGTGGTAAACAGCTTGGTGCGATCGAGTTCGGTCTTTTCCTTGTAGTCGTTGATGTCGTAATTGACGATCACGCGCTCTTCCGGGGCCTGGCCCGGCTGGCCGGTGCGCAGCACGATCCGGGTGAACTGGTTGCCCAGGTCTTCGCGCATCCAGCGCGCCACTTCCAGGCCGCTGTCTTCCTGCTCCATGACGACATCGAGGAATACCAGCGCGATGTCGCTCTCGCGCGCCAGGACCAGCTTCGCTTCGGCGCCGGTGTACGCGTGCAGGAACACCAGCGCGCGGCCGTCGAGCCGGAAACGGCTCAGCGTCAGCTTGGTGATGTCGTGGATATCGGGCTCGTCGTCGACCAGCAGGACTTTCCACGGGATGAGTTTGGGCGCGGCGGGCGACAAGAAGGACATGGACAGTTCCGGTTCCATTGATAAGGACGGCTCGAACCGATTGTAGTACGGGTCGTTACTATTAACAACAGGCAATATTCGTTGTATTTACAGAATGTAAATAATATGCTCCGCCTTGCCCGGGCCGTTGCGCCATCGCTCACAAATGGATACAAAGTGCCGACAAAGCGACCCTGGCAGCGCCCGCAAAAGCGCGTATATTGAAATGACAGGGGGCCCGTTGGCGCCTCATGAAAGGATACACCATGAACACCGCATTTCGACATGTCGCGCTGGCCGCAATGTGCGTGCTGGCCGCCGGCAGCGCGTTCGCTGGCGCCAATGTCACCTTCGTCCAGCCTGAAAAATTCTCGGACGTGCCATTTTCGTCCTCGGAGCGCGATCGCCTGCTCAATGACCTGCACCAGCACTTCGACAAACTCGCTGCCACGCTGCCGCCCGGCCAGCAGTTGAATGTGGAAGTGACCGACATCGACCTGGCCGGCCAAGTGAAGCCCAACCGGTTCCGCGGCCGCGATATCCGGGTCATGAACGGCGGCGCCGACTGGCCGCATATGACGCTCAGTTACTCGGTCACGCAAGACGGCAAGGTGCTCAAGAGCGGCCAGGACAAGCTGAGCGACATGGCCTACCAGCAGCACCTGAACCGCTATGGCAGCGACGACGCGCTGCGCTATGAAAAAGGCATGATCGACCAGTGGTTCCGCGAGCGTATCGCGGCGCGCTGACGCGCGGCGCGGCAAAAAAAAGGGCCCGGCGATCAGTCCGGGCCCCCAACAGGCTTGCACCTGCCATGCAAAACGGTACGGCGGCTTACTTCTTCTCTTTCTCGATTTCCCGCATCATCGCCATCGGTTCCTTGACCGTGTAGTCGGACGGCACGGCGAACAGTGCGGCGGCCGGTTCCTCGCGTTTCAGGCCGCTCAGGCGGTAGCTGCGTTCGCCGCTGCGCGGATCGCTGCGCCTGGACAGCAGCGTCACCTGCAGGTCGGGTGACTGCCAGGTCTCGGTCGACACCACGATGGCATTGCGGTTGCCGATTTCACCGGCCGGGATTTCGTAGCTGCGCAATTTGCCCTGCGTCTTGACGCCGTCGATGTCCTTGCTGCCGAGGTCCTTGGTGGTGGCCTTGCTCGACCACTTCATGTCGCCGAAGGCACCGGCGATCATCGGCGCGAGGCGCTCCAGGGCTGGCATCGGATGGCCTTCCTCCATCGCCTTCGAGACACGGATGCGGACGTTTTCGCGGATCCGCTGGGTCGCCTCGCCATCGCTGCGTTCGATGCGCTTGACGATGATCTCTTCGTGTCCGGGGCCGCCTTCCTTGTGCATGTCCTCGCCATGGGCGCGGCCCTTGTCGCCGGCCATGCGCGCCATGTCGGCGCGGACGTTGACCTTGGTCGCGGTCTTGGTTTCCGGATTGAGGATGAAGGTGGTGCCGGCGACCGGATCGTGGATCGTGATGCGGCGCACGGCGCCGTTGGCGGTGCGCACTTCCTGGCGGGTGCGCCCGGCGCTGTCGCGGTAGCTCATTGCGCTGGTCTTGTTGATGATCTGGTTGCCATCGGAGAGGTTCTGCGACTGTTCCGTCACTTCCTCTGCGCTGTACGGCGCATTCTTGACCGGCTTGCGGTGCATGAACATCATCGGGCCGCCGAAATTGGCCTGGTCGAATGCCTGGCCGACGGCCGCATCGGCGCCATTGATGACGAAGCGCTCGCGCACCACTTCGCGCTGGGAGGTGCCGGGGTCGCCGCGGTCTTCGGCGTCAGCGCGTGCGATGGCCGGGGCGAAGGCGCCGGCCAGCAGGGCGGCGATCAGAATGTGCTTGGTATTCATGTCATCCTCAGGTTGGTGGTGTTCAAGGCAGTGAAACGAGGCGCAGGGCCAACGGCGAGCCATCGGCGCCCACGAGCAATTCGGCGCGGACGGAATCGCCCGCGTTTTCAGGGCTGACCGGCACGCCCAGTGCGGCCAGGGCGGTGCGCGGTACATCGGTTTCGAGCATGTGCGGATCGGCTTCCTGGGCGATGCGTTCGGCCGATTCGAGGGCGATGAAGGCCTGGCCGTCGTCGCTGCCGATGGCGGGCAGGCCGGCCGGGTTGCCGGGGCCGGACAGGTTCAGCGACAGCGACAGCGCCAGCAGCGCCACCACGATGGTGCTGCCCACGCCGCCGGCCAGGCCCCATTGGGCCGGCGACAGCGCGTGGTACCAGCGGCGCGGCCGGAACTGCCTGGCGAAAGCGTCCATCAGCTCTTTTTCGACGCCGCGCGGGGCGTCCAGCGCGGCCATCGCGGCGCGCAGCGCGTCGAGCGGGGCGGCCAGGCCGGAATGGATGTCATCTTCGTGGTCGTGTGTCATGGTGCTACCTCGTTGCAGCGGTCAGGCTGCGTTGCGTGTCGGGGCGGTGCGCCGCCAGTCGTTTCGCCATCGCGGCGCGGCCGCGCGAGAGGCGCGAACGCACTGTGCCGATGTCGACCTGGCAGATCTCGGCGATCTCCAGGTAGGACAGTTCGTGCAATTCGAACAGGATCACGGCGTCGCGATAGTGGGGCGGCAGCAGCGCGATGGCGCGCCGCACCTGCTCGGCCAGTTCATCGCTGAGCAGGCGCGCCAGTGGCTCGTGCGCGCAGCTGCCGGCATCCTGGTCGTCGTCGCCGTCGTCCGGCTCGGACAGGCTTTCCTCGCGCAGGCGCGGATGCTCGTGCTTGAGTATGAGCTTGCGCGCCACGCCGAACAGGAAATTGGACAGCGGACCGCGCAGCGGATCGAAGTGGAAGCTGCCGCTGAGCAGGCCCATGAACACTTCCTGCACCACGTCGGCGGCGGTGTCGGCCGAGCCGCTGCGCAAGGTCGCAAAGCGGAACAACGGGCCCTGGTGGCGCCGGTACAGCACCTGGAAGGCGGCGCCCGTACCGGCGCGCAGCTGGCGCAACAGGTCGGAATCGGTGGAGGGAAGGGGGCTGGTCATGGTCGGGTCTCTACTGGTATTCCCGTTTCGTGCCCAAGAAGTTCCAACTATTTTCAAGCAATGGTGAAAACCGAGGGTCAGACCATAATGCCGCTAAGTTAGGCCAAGTCGGAATCTCTAGAGTCGTCATTCCCGCGAAGGCGGGAATCCATGGCGCCTCTGCTCATCGGCGCTATGGATCCCTGCCTTCGCGGGGATGACGGTTTTTAGGGCGTCTCAGAGGCTTAACTTAGCGGCATTGAGGTCTGATGCCGGTTCAGGCGGTTTAGTCGATCCAGTTGACGCGGGGGAACTTGGCGCGGAATTCGTCGGGCATGAGCACGACCTGGCCGCTCTTGTAGTTGTAGAAGACGAAGCCGGACTTGGCCATCGCAATCAGCGTCTTGTCGCCCGGCCGCGTCACCCGGAAGGTGATGTCGCCGCCGTATTTGTTGAAGTCCATGACGCCGACCTCGAACAGCAGCTGGTCGCGCGCGTGCGCTTCGGCCCGGTAGGTCGTGGCCAGGTCGGTGACGATGATGCCGGTGCCGTCGCGTTCGGTTTCGCGGATCCCGAATTCATACAGGAAGCGCGCGCGCGCCTCCGAGATCATCGAGATCATCGAGTCGTTGCCCAGGTGGTTGGCGCCGTTGATGTCGGTCACCCGCACCGTCAGCGGCGTGCTGTAGTAATACTGCTCTTCGGGGAAATCAAGCTGGAGTCGGGCCATGGGAATCTCTGGACTGGATCGAAATCCTTATTCTAGCCCCTCAATGGCCCCCGTCCAGGCGCTTGTTGCTGAGCTGGACCGATGCCGATGCGATCTTGCCGTCGATGACGTTGTACATGGCAACCAGTTCGACCGTGCCGGTCCCCTCGGGGAAGGTGCGGGTGACCAGCTCATGGTCGATCACCATCGTCCCCATGACGACCCGCTGCAGCAGCCGTGCGTGCAGGTTCGGTTCCTGGAAGCGCAGTGCCAGGCGCGCGCCGATCTCGGCCGCGCCGCTGGCGGCCAGTGTGGCGGGATGCTCGAACTGGCGCGCATCGGCGGCGTAGGTGGCGAGCAGGGCGTCGAGGTCGCGTGCATTGTAGGCGTCGAGCTGGCGCTGGACGACGGCGGCCGGAGAGTCGTGATCAGTCATGGGGGCTGTGCGGGAGGATGGTGGCAAGGCCCTTGATTGTAGCGCATGCCGGAAACTGCGCTCAGGCCGGGGCGCATCATGACGCCAGCGCGCCGCCGCGCCTGAGCAGCGCCTCGAAGTCGTCGGCCGGCAGCGGCGCGCCGAACAGGAAACCCTGGCCAAAATCGCAGCCGGCATGGCGCAGCATGTCGTATTGCTGCTGGGTTTCGACCCCCTCGGCCACCACTTTCAGGCCCAGCTTGTGGGCCATCACGATGATCGCTTCGCACAGCGCCACGTTGGCCGCGTCGTTTTCGAGGTTGTACACGAAGGACTTGTCGATCTTGAGGAAGTCGAGGTCGAACTTGCGCAGGTAGGACAGCGACGAGTAGCCGGTGCCGAAGTCGTCCAGCGATATCTTGATGCCGGCCTGCTGGAAGGCGAGCAGCTGCTTGAGCACGAAGTTGTTCGACGCCAGCAGCAGGGATTCGGTGATCTCCAGGCCCACCTCGGGCGCGCCGGCCACGCCGTTGGCGCCGAACGCGCCGTCGGTGACCCAGTGCCGGCAGTTGTCGCCGTTGGCCTGGTAAAACTGGGCCGGCGACACATTGACATTGACGGTCAGCTGGTCGTCCAGCGCGCGCCAGCGGCGCGCGTGCGCGAGCGCATTGCGAAACACCCAGTTGCCCATTTCGACGATCAGTCCGGTGTGCTCGGCGATCGGGATGAACTCGACCGGGCTGACCTTGCCCAGCAGCGGATGTTGCCAGCGCAGCAGCGCCTCGGCCTTGCGGATGCGCCCGTTCGCCATGTCGACGATGGGCTGGTAGAACAGTTCGAGCTGGTCGTCTTCGATCGCGCGGCGCAGTTCGTTGCTCATGGCCATGCGCGCCTGCGCCGCTTCTTGCATGCTGGCCGTGAAATAGGTGAAGCGGTTGCGCCCGCCATCCTTGGACTGGTACATGGCCTGGTCGGCATTGCGCAGCAGGTCGCCGGCATTGGCGCCGTCGCGCGGGTAGAGGGTGATGCCGATGCTGGCCGAAATATAGGCCAGCTCGCCCTCGAGCCGGAACGGGCGCGCCAGGTCGTTGCGGATTTTCTGGGCCACGTCGGTGACCTTGCCGGTGTCGTGCAGTTCGGACAGGGTGATCGTGAATTCGTCGCCGCCCAGGCGGGCCACGGTATCGGTCTCGCGCACATAGGCTTGCAGGCGCTGGCCGACTTGCTTGAGCAGCAAATCGCCGATTTCATGGCCGAGCGTGTCGTTGATTTCCTTGAAATGGTCGAGGTCGATGAACAGCAGCGCCAGCGGCAAGCCGCTGCGGTGCGCCTTCTTGATGTCCATGTCGAGCCGGTCGTGGAACACATTGCGGTTCGGCAGCCCGGTCAGGCGGTCGACGTTGACTTCGCGCAGCGCCTGCTCGATCTGGCGCCGGTCATGCACCTCGGTCGACAGCGAATAGGCCTGCTGCTGCAGGGAGGCGATGGTGCGCTGCAAGGATTGCAGGCTGGCCGCCGGGTCGTAGCTTTCGGCCGGCAGCACATGGGTGTGCAGCGCGCACACTTCGTCGAACATCAGCGCGTCGGACGAACTGGGAAAGGCGTCCAGCGGGTAGCCGCACAGCAGCGAAAACGCGAAATGGCGCTGCAGGTTGTTGAAGTAGCGCTCGACCCGGATCGCCGCGTCGTGCTTGCCGGTCGATAGCAGCGAGCAGTGGCTGGCGGCGCACAGGATGGCGACCATTTCGCCGAACACGTAGATTTTTTTGGTGTCGCGTTCGGCGGCGTCGCTGATCAGCGCACCGATGCTGTTGCGGAACGCGATTTCGTTGGGGATGCCGTCTTCCATGAGCAGCGGCAGCATGTGGTCGGCCTGCAGCGCCACATAGCTGCCGACCGTGGCGCAGCCGCGCTCGTCGAGCAGGCCGCGCGCGCTCAGCGTTTCCTCGAGACTGCGTAAATGGTCCCCCGTCGCGATCGCGATACCTTTGTTGCCGCTGGCGAGGGCCGAACCAATATAGTCGGCCAGCCCTTTGATGAGGAATACGTCGTCCTCGTAGAACTGCACCAGGTGATCGTTCATGGCGAACCATAGTGGTGGGAATCTTCGGTTGGACAACATTCGCAGTTGCAAGTTCAATGGGCATCTTCTTGCAGCTTTGTTCGCCGCAAAGGAGACTTGAGTGTGAACAGCATTTAGGGCAAGTGCCGATCGAATTCGTTCGACTTTGGCTTCGCAGCTAAATCGTCGGTCGTCACGAAGCCGATGGGGCGTTTTTGGATGGGGCTCGCTGGCGCCATCAATTCGCGAATGGTGTCGAAAAGCTGTTTAAGCTGCAAGCGCGTGTTGTGTTGGAACGTGTTATGTTTTAACGACATCAGCTCGGTCTTGCTTTCCAGGTCATCGAGGCGCAGCGCTAGCTCCTTGTTCGACACGATCAATTCACGCAACTGCAAGAAGGCGCGCACGACATAGACCGACACTTGAGTAGCCCGCGGACTATTCAAGATCATTGCGGCCATGATGGCGCCGTGCTCGGTGAATGCAAATGGCAAATAGCGCCGGCCGCCACGGCCGCCGGACTGGCCGCTTGAGGTCGCAAAATGCGACCTCAAAGCCGCGAACTTGTCTTCACTGACCTGGAACATGAAGTCAGGCGGAAAACGCTCATGGTTGCGCTTGACTTGTTCGTTGAAGCGCTTGGTTGCCACGCCATATAGAGTGGCAAGGTCAGAATCGAGTAAGACTTTTTGACCGCGCAAGATGGCAATGCGCTGGGTAATCGATTCTAACGGCAGCAGGTCGGCACTCATGGCTTGCCCATTCAAGAATGTATCCAGCTGCCACCGCCACCACGACATTATGCAGAGGCACCCGGGACTTGTCTGGAAGGCAGGGCGAGGGGCGAATCACGGTGTGACTAGCCAATCCCTTTGTCAAATCTGATCCTAGGGCCCGGTAGAATAGTCTGGTTGCGATAGATCAAAGTGGCCGGGTCCACCTTTCCGGCAATTACGGCACCATTGTGACCATCTGCCTTTCCCCCGGATTGCCCATCCGACGACTTTTCAAAACGAATGCATGTCCCACTGCCTAAATTTTAATCGACTGGCGGGCAGGCGGGCAGATACCGTCTGTGTTCTCTCTCGCGAATTCGTTTTGCCCCGGCTCGGCAGAGTCAATTGACAGTTGGACGGAGTTTTCCGCAAAATCTCTCCATGCAAACGCGTTAGTGCCGTCTAGCTTTCACCTTGCTAAGGTTCGCGGCGCCGCGTCTTGCTGACCAGACCGTTGCGGTCGAACAGGATGACGAACTCGGCAAAGCGGTCGCCGCCCCTCGGTATCTGGTACAGCCATACTTCCATGCCGTTGTCGAAGGCGACCTTGTGGGTCGGCCCGAGCGCGGCCAGCACGCTGGCACGGGTGGCCCGGCCCGGCACGGCGGCGGCGGCCAGGCGCGCCTCGTCGACCTGGGCGCCGGGCGGCGCGGGCGTGCTGGCGCAGCCGCCCAGCAGCAGCACGGCGCAGGCCAGCGCGGCCAGCAGCACGCACCTCATTTGGCCTCCGCCGGGGTGTCCATATACTCGAATCCGACCAGTGTATCGTCGGGCCAGCTGCGGTCCCAGATGGGTGCGTAATAGCTGCGATCGAGCAGCACCTGGCAGTCGCAAAAGGGCAGGGTGGCGCGCGTCTCGTCGCCGCCGGCATACAGCATCTTGAACGGCAGCACTTCGTTGCGCGCGCCGGCCCGCAAGGTGACGCTGAACACGGGCCGGTCGGCAAAGAACAGGTAGTTGCCGTCGGCGTTGTTGCACACCTGTTCGGTCGTGGTGAGCAGGTTCGACAGCCAGCCGAAGATCGGCGAGCTGTTCGAAATCAGTCCGGCGTCCATGCCGACCCGGCACTCGAGGCGCAGGTCGCCCAGTCGCCGCACGCCCGGCGCCAGGCCCGGCGTCTGGATCCAGGCGCGCCAGGTCATGCTGTCGCTCTTGCGGTTGGCCAGCACGGCGGCGTCTTCGCGCAGCGCCTGCTCGTTGCGCGGCAAGACGAAACTGTTGTCGGGCGCGACCGCCAGCGGCAGCGACACCTGGTCGCCGGCGACCCGCAGCGCAATGCCGTCCATATTGGTCTTGGGCAGGCGCGGCAGCACGCGAAAACGCAGCGTGGCCGCCGGCGCGAGCGCATGTTCGCGCTCGAAGCGGTCCATGCCCTTGATCATTTTGACGTAGGATTTGTCGACCGGATCGCGCACGAAGGGAACCCGGACCAGCGGGGCCGGCGTATCGGCGCGGGCACCGCCAGGCAGGGCCTGGAGCGCCAGCAGGGCAACGATGAGGCGCGTCAGCGATGGCGTCATCGTGTGCCCAAAGGGCTACCAGTGGCGGACGCGGCCGGTATCCATGTGGACGAACTGCGAGTCGGGATAGTAGCCGACCCCGCCGGCGCCCAGTCCCAGCGCCGCCTTGTGCAGGCTGGCCAGGTCGCGCCCCGGCATGCGAATGTCGATCGCCTTGCCTTCGAGGTGCATGCTGTGCTTGGCGACGCCGCCGCTGGCCGCGGCCAGCAAGGCGTTCGATTCCGGCGAACGGTAGCCCGAAATGACGTGCAGCACGTCGGTCCCGCCGAACTTGGCGCTGACCTGGTCTAGCAGCAGCAGCAATTGCGGGTCCATCGAGGCAATGGTGTTGTTGCGGTGGTCGCGCAGCAGCTTGTTGATGTCCGCCAATGCCTCGGGCACGAAATTGCCATCAGCCCAGAACACGCTCTTGACGCTTTCGCCGGTGTGGGTGTTGTACAGGCGCAATGTGCGTTCGTTCGGTGCAGCCATCGCGGCGCGCGCCAGGGTCGGAACGCTCAGTGCCGAAGCGAGCACGGCCGAGGTCTTCAGGAAGGAGCGACGTTTGTTCATGATGGAATCCTTGCGGGTGTTCTCAAGGTCCCATGATACAGCCGTCGCGGCATCGGTGCTCGCTCTACCGTGCACGCCTTGTGAAAATACTCAGTTAAATTGCACGGAAGAATCCCACCAATTGTTGTGTCTAAGTGACATTCTTGTCTTTCAATTTTTCATAAAAGAAATAAAACGAACGTTGATCGAGGCGCTGTAAATACGCATTATCGGCGACGCCAGCGAGATCGATTGCGCGTTTGCTCTTAGCGCGCGACGGCGCCGCCTGGACCCTGCGTCACGCAATGCCCTGCGCTGCAGGTCGCGCCCGGATCAACCACCATCGAGCAGGTCGACATCATGCCGTTGTTGATGGTTTGTGCCTTGCTTTCGGCGGCCAGTGCTGCGGCCAGTTGCGTGATCTTGGTGCCGTCGCTGCGCTTGTTCGACCAGGCCATATAGCTTTCCGGTCCGCCGCACGCCTTGTGGCCGATCGCCACGGTCTTGCATTGCTGGGCGCTGTCGCAGGCGGCGTCGCCGACTTCGGCCTGGATCTGCTGCAGCATGTTCGATTTCGCAAACGGCGCGGCGGCCGGCGTTGCGGCCGGCACCGGCGCGCTGTTGGCCGTGCCCGTGCACGCAGCGAAGGTGGCGCACAGGGCGAGGGCGCCAGACAGGCGCAGCAAAGGGAGTAGGGTAGGTGTTTTCATGGCCCCATCATCCCCGAGCCTTGCCTCCCTGGCAAGGGCCGCACGCTTGACCTATTTTCCTGCCTGGATATCCCATTCCCACGGTCCCAGCTTGGCTGCCTTGGCCGACCCGGCCACGGTGTAGGCTTGCCATTCCGGCGACAAGTTGACCGCCACGCGGACCGTATTGCCGTTCACATGGCGCCGGAATGCGAACACCTTGTCGTTGCCCGCCGCGAGCAATTCCATCGGCGCGCCATACTGCCCGTTGGCCAGTGCCGGATTGTCTTTCTTCAGCTTCAGCAGGGTGTGATAGAAGTCGCTGAGCGGGTAGTTTTTCCAGTCGATCGGATCCTTTTCAAAGAACTCCAGCCGCTTGTCGAGGCCCGCTTCCTGGCCGCCGTAAATCAGCGGCATGCCGGGCAGCGTGACGCTCAGCACCGCCAGCGCCTTGTAGGCCGGGCCGTACAATTCGCGGTCGGTGCCAGCCCAGGAATTGAAGTCGTGGTTGTTCGTAAACAGCATGCGGTAGGCCTGGCGCGGGAATACCTTGGGCGGCTGGTTCACATACGCGGCCAGCTCGCGCGCGCCGGCCGTCCCCTTGCCGATGCGCTTGAACACTTCGGCCAGGTCCCACGCGTAGGTCATGTCGAAGGCCTGGTCGTGCATGTCCACCTGGTCGGCTTCGGCCAGCATGAACAGCGGCTTGATCTTGTTCAGTTCACGCACCGCCTGGTTCCAGAACGGCACCGGCACCTGTCCCGCCACGTCGCAGCGGAAGCCGTCGATGTCGGTCTCGCGCACCCAGGTGGCCATGGACTCGGTCATCGCCTTCCACAGCGCGGGCTGGGTGTAGTCGAGGCCAATCACGTCGGTCCAGATTTCGGTGCCGCCATCGCCGACGAAGGTGACCGGATACAGCTCGCCCTTGGCGTTCTTCTTGTACCAGTCCTTGTGTTCAGTGGCCCAGCCGTGATCCCAGGCGGTGTGGTTGGGCACCCAGTCGAGGATCACGTGCATGCCCAGTGCGTGCGCCTGCGCCACCATGGCTTTGAAGTCGGCCATGCTGCCAAATTCCGGATTGACGGCGTTGTAGTCCTTGACCGCGTAGTAGCTGCCCAGCGTGCCCTTGCGCTCCTTCTGGCCGATCGGCTGGACCGGCATGATCCAGACGATATCGACGCCCATCTTCTTCAGGCGCGGCAGGTGCGCGGCGAAGGCCTTGATCGTGCCTTCCTGCGTGTACTGGCGCAGGTTCACTTCGTAGATGTTGGCGTTGCGCGACCAGGCGACGTGCTGCATCGGCGCGGCGGCCTGGCCGATGGCGGGGGCAAGGCTGAGCACCAGCGCAACGGCGCTGAGCAGGCGGAAGGCGGTTTTCATGGTGTCTCCGTATCTAAACTACATAGGAATGTGCGGCAATGCCGCCGATATTATCCTAAAAGTCGCTGCGGATGTACTTGGGTTTCATGATTATTGAATGACGCTCAGCGCGGGCAAACGTTCGGCCAGGAAGTCGAAGCAGGCCCGCAGGCGGGCCGGCATGCGGCGCGTGCCGTTGACCAGCAACTGCACCGGGATCGGCGCCGGCTCGTAGTCGCCCAGGATGCGGATCAGCGAGCCGTCGGCGATCTGGTCGGCCGCCTGGTAGGACAGCGGCCGCCCGATTCCGCGGCCGGCCAGCACCGCCATCAGGATGGCGTCGATTTCGTTGACCGACAGGCGCGGAGTGAGCCGGACCACCAGCTCGCGGCCCTGGTGCAGGAAACGCCATTCGCTGTTGTTACTCACGCCCGAGTTGTAGATGACGGCGTGCTGGTCGAGTTCCTCGGGCGAGGCCGGGGTGCCGTGCGCGGCCAGGTAGGCGGGGCTGGCGACCAGCACGCGCCGCACCTGGCCGACCCGGCGCGCGACCATACCGGTGTCGGGCAGGTCGGCGATGCGCACCGCCAGGTCGATGCGGTGTTCGATCAGGTCCATGTTGCGGTCGTTGAAGACCATCTCGACCTGCAGCGCCGGATGCAGGTCGAGGAAGTCGATGATGGCCGGCGTCACGTGGCGCCGCCCGAACACGTGCGGCGCGGTGATGCGCAGCGTGCCGCGCAGCGGGCCGCTTTCTTCCTCGTGCAGCGCGTCCTCGTAGTCGGCCAGCACGCGGCGCGCGCTCTCGGCCAGGCGTACGCCCGCTTCGGTCGGCGCCAGCCGGCGCGTGGTGCGTTCGATCAGGCGCACGCCGATGCGTTCCTCGAGTGCTTCGAGCGCGCGCGTGACCGAGGGCGGCGAACGGCGCAGGCGCCGCGCCGCCGCGCTCAGGCTGCCGGCATCGAGGATGGCGATAAATACCTGCAGCTCGTCGAAGCGGTCCATGATTCTTCCATTTATTGAAATAATGTTTTCCACTTTATCATTATTTACGTCAAAGGGTGCCAGGAATACCATTGGGACTTACCTACTCGAAAGGAACGCCATGACTCCCACTTCCACGCTGCTGCTGCACGGCACCAAACTGTCGGGCCATGTGCACCGGGTCGAGCTGCTGCTGCGCATGCTGGGCCTGCCCTTCGAATTCGTGGCGGCATCGGCCGAGGTGCGCGCCAGCGACGCCTTCCGCGCGCTCAATCCGCTGGGCCAGATCCCGGTGCTGCAGGACGGCGTGCTGACGCTGGCCGACAGCAACGCGATCCTGGTCTACCTGGCCAAGCGCTACGCCCCCGGCAGCAACTGGCTGCCGGAAGACGCGGCCGGCGCTGCCGCCGTGCAGCGCTGGCTGTCGGTGGCGGCCGGCGAGGTGATGTACGGCCCGGCCAGCGCGCGCGCCCTGGCGCAGTGGGGCGCGCCGTGCGATGCCGCGCGCGCCGAAGCCGTGAGCCGGCGCCTGTTCGGCTTCATGGAAGCGCACCTGGCCACGCATGCCTTCCTGGCCGCGCCGCACGCCACCATCGCCGATCTGGCCTGCTACAGCTACGTCAGGCACGCGCCCGAAGGCGGCATCAGCATCGACGGCTATCCGGCGCTGCACGCGTGGTTCGCGCGGGTCGAGGCCCTGCCCGCCTTCGTGGCGCTGCCATCGTCGCCGCTGCCATGAATTTCCATGATGGCGAGCTGGCGGCGCAGCGCCGGGCCGGCGTGGTGGGCAACGCCGGCGCGATCCGTGATTTCATGCCGGCCCAGCACCGGTTGTTTTTCGAGCAGCAGCCCTTCCTGGTGGCGGCCACGCTGGACGCCGACGGCGCGCCGCGCGCCAGCGTGCTGCATGGCGACACCGGCTTTGTCCACACCCCGGACGAGACCACCTTGGAAATCGCTTGCGCCAGTGCGCTGGTGGCGGGCCGCCCGGCCGGGCTGCTGGGCATCGATTTCGCGACGCGGCGCCGCAACCGCGCCAACGGCGTGGTGCGCAGCAACGCGCACGCCAAGCTGGTGATCGAAGTGGAGGAGAGCTTCGGCAACTGTCCGCAGCACATCACGCTGCGCGACGTGCAGGCGGTGGCGCCGCAGGTGCCGGCCAGCCGCAGCTTCGCCGGCCTGGACGACCAGGCGCGCGCCATCATCGCCCGCGCCGACACGTTCTTCGTGGCCAGCACGGGCGGCGTGCACGGGGTCGACATCTCGCACCGGGGCGGGCCGCAGGGCTTCGTCGCGCAAGACGGCGACACGCTGTCCGTGCCCGACTTCAAGGGCAACCGCTACTTCAACACGCTGGGCAACCTGCTGCTCGACGCCCGCGTGGCGCTGCTGTTCATCGACTTCGAGCAGGGCGACGTGCTCGAACTGCGCGGACGCGCCATCGTCGCCTGGGCCACCGACGCCGAGGGCGGGCGCGGCTGGCGTTTCACCTGCGAGGGCGGTACGCTGACCAGCGCGGCCCTGCCGCTGCGCTGGAGCCGGCGTTAAGGCAGTTGTCGAAGTACAATGTCGGTCATGCGCTGCGGCGCACACATAACTTGAATAGGCCATGAGTATGCCAACTGATCCGACCATGTCGCTAACACCGGTCAACGTCCCCGTCTCGCAGCGCATCCGCGAGCGGCTGGTGTCGTCCAAGACGCGCTTTCACGCGAATGACAACATCGCCGCCTACATCGAGCCGGGCGAGCTGGAAAAGCTGCTCGACGAAGTGAGCGCCAAGCTGCAGGGCGTGCTCGAGAGCCTGGTGATCGACACCGAAAATGACCACAACACCCAGGACACCGGGCGGCGCGTGGCCAAGATGTTCATCAACGAGGTGTTTGGCGGGCGCTACGTCGAAATGCCGCCGGTGACCGAGTTCCCCAACGCCTCGCACCTGAACGAGCTGATGATCGTCGGCCCGATCACGGTGCGCAGCGCCTGCTCGCACCACCTGTGCCCGGTGATCGGCAAAGTGTGGATCGGTGTGATGCCGAACGAGCACTCGGCGCTGATTGGATTGTCTAAATATGCACGCATCGCGCAATGGATCATGAGCCGTCCGCAGATCCAGGAGGAAGCGGTGGTCCAGCTGGCCGACCTGCTGCAGGAAAAAATGCAGCCGGACGGGCTGGCGGTGGTGATGGAGGCCGACCACTTCTGCATGCAGTGGCGCGGGGTCAAGGACATGGACGCCAAGATGATCAATAGTGTCATGCACGGCTCGTTCCTGAAAGACCCGTCGCTGCGGCGCGAGTTCCTGTCGCTGATTAAACGCTAACCGAATCCGAGAGGCCATCATGCTAGTCCGACTCCTGTACGCCAGCCACGCCGTGGGCGAAGTCACACACGCCCTGATCCAGGAAATCATGCAGAAGGCGCATGCGCACAATCCGCACAACGGCATCACCGGCATCCTGTGCCATAGCGACAAGCTGTACATGCAGGTGCTCGAAGGCGGGCGCGATGCGATCAACGCGCTGTACGCGAAGATCCTGCGCGACCCGCGCCATACCGACGTGGTGCTGCTGCACTATGAGGAAATCTGCGAACGGCGCTATGCCGGCTGGACCATGGGGCAGGCCAACCTGAGCAAGATCAATGCGTCGACACTGCTGCGCTTTTCGGTGCTGCCGACGATTAACCCGCACGCAATGTCCGGGAAAAATTCGCTGGCGCTGATAGACGAATTGATGGCCACGGCGACGATCGTCGGCCGGCCGTAAAAACCGCGAACGCCCGAACCTCCCAAACATAAACCCACGTCGCCCCGCTTTCGCGAGGAAGACGGCGGCGAGCGGGATGCGTTCGTGATTTCAGCCCGGCCTTTACTCTGTTTTCTTCATCTGCGCGATCAGCTTCCACGCCATCGTCGCCAGCACGCCCACACCAAGCAGCAGCACGCCCCACAGCGCCAGCATGCGCCCGCGCGCGGCCTTGCCGGCCGCCTCTGCGTCACTGGCCGACGTATCCCGCACGGCATTGGCCTGCAGCGGTCCCGCGACCGCCGTCTCGAGCCCCTGAAGTTCGGCCTTTGAAAATCCCGGCGCCACCAGCGTCACGTCGCGCTGCATCGGCTTGGCGTGCGCGCGTCCGACGCGCAAGGTGTACGGCGGCGCGCCGCTGCCGAGGAATACCAGCGTGGCCGGGGTCCACGACAGGCGCAGCTCGGGCTTGTCAGCGACCGCAGCCTGCGGCCGGATCACCCAGTTCAGTGCGTGTACCTCGTCGACCGCGATATCGCCCGAATTGCGCAGCTTGCCGTCCTGGCTGATCTGGAAAAACGTCGCCTGCATGCGCGGGCTGAATTCCCAGCGCGTGCCGCTCGACCCTTGCGTGGTCGGCAGCTCGACATACTGCCCGACCAGCGCCGGCATCACCACGTTTTGTCCGGCAAAGTGCAGGCTCAATCGGCTGACCGGCAGCGCCACCGGCGTGTCGTAGGCGAAGTCAGTACCGAAGCGGCCCGCGTGCGGCTTGAGGCTGATGCTGTCCTGCGCCGCAGCCAGTTCGGTCAACTCCTGCGACTCGGCGATGATGACGCCGAACTGCAGCGGCTTGCCCTGGCGCCAGGTCAGGCGCGCATAGCGGAACGCACGCGCGCCGAATTCCATGCGGTTGTTCGACAGCGTGTCGCGGTTGCTGTTGGCCATCCAGCTCAGGCTCGCGTAGCCGACGGTTTCCCAGGTGCGCAGGTCGTCGCTCACTTCCAGCTCGACCTGGGCCTGGTAGTTGGAGACGCCGTCGGGCAGGGTGAATATAAGGGCATCGATCGGAACGCGCGCGCTGCCGATGTCGAGCACCAGCGCGCCGGTCGCTTCAGTGGCCGTCTTGTCGGACGCGACATGGCGCGTGCTGATCGAGGTCACCGAGCCATCCGGGGAGGTCTTGATCTCGACATCATTGCGGATGTCGCGCGTATCGCCCGGCGAGAGGCCGACCGGGAAAATCTTGACCGGCAGCTGGCGCCGTGAATCCTGCGATTGCGCCGCTGGCTGCAGCAGCGCGAACGGAAGCGCCGCGCCGGCCGCGTCGAAGATGCGCAGGTCGTCCAGCGTGGCGCTGCGTGCGTTCAGGTAGACCGCCGGCGGCAGGCGCAGCTGGACCACCGGATTCTTGCCGCTGACGGTCAGCGGGATCGCGTGGGTATAGCTGGCGGGGGCGTCGAGCGCGGGTGTCTGCGCGCCGGCGGCGCCGCATGCCAGTGCCAGCATGGCCAGGTGCACGTGATGGAAGTGAGCCATTTATTCCTCTGTCTTTTCTACGCTAGTCGGATACGGCGCAAGGTAGCCGATCAATACCATCAGCATGCCGACGCCGACGAAGGAGACGATGCGCGCCACGCTGCCAACGCTGGACAAGTCGACCAGGAACAGCTTGGCCACCACCAGCGCCAGGAAGCCGGCGCCGACCATCCACTGTGGACGCGACGACTTGCGCGTGGCCAGCCGCATCAGCACCAGCGCGGTGATGCTCCATACCAGCGACAGCATCGCCTGCACGAACTGCGATGCGAACAGTGTATCGGCGCGGTACGGAATGTCCAGGAAATGCGACGCGGTGCGCAGCAGGATCAGGTTGAACCAGGCATAGGCGGCGACTGCCCCGGCCATCGGCATGCGCCGCACCAGCACTTGCACGCCGGCGGGCAGCGATTCGCGGTCGGCATGCAGCAGCTGGTAGCACAGCGCGGCCACCACCAGCACGAAGCCGCTGCTCAAGTCGAGAGGATTGGCCAGCGGGATATACGGCAGCGGCGCCATCGAGCCGTCCTGGAAGATGTTCCAGACCAGCGCAAGGAACAGCGACCATGCGGTGGCGGCCGGGATCAGCGCATGCCGGTACCAGGCCGCGATTGGCGCGGCGGGCCAGCGCTCTTCACCCTTGCTGCGTTTGATCAGCCACACCAGCACCAGCATCATGGCCCAGAATGGCACGAAATTAGCCCAGCTGGCGCTGGCAAATTCACCGGCCGCGTCCAGCAACGCCCGGTCTTGCGCGGAACCCTGCAGCCACTGGCTGATGGCGATTTCGCCGACTTTCCACAGCATGACCCACGGGCCGGCGGTGCGCACCAGGTGGATGACCTTGAGCGCCGGGCTGGCAATGCGCCATTGGTTGGCCGGCCAGAAACGCAGCAGGAATTCACCTGCCGCCCACGCAGCGGCGAAACAGATCCATTCGAGCGCGCCGAGTCCTTGTTCATGGTCGTACAGCAGCGACAGCATCTGCAAGGTCATGCCGGCCAGCGCGATCCAGGCGGCGCTGGAGAGCCAGCGCAGCCTGGCCCAGGCCAGTTTGCGCGCCATCAGCGCGAAGCCGAGCGAGGAAGCGGCCGCGCAGGCGAAATACAGCGAATGCCAAATCGAATCCCCGTACTGGCCAGTGCGCGCGTACAAGGTAATCATCATCCATCCCGAGAAGGCGTTCAGGATGGGGGCAAACCACCAGAAGGCCGACCAGGCCAGCAGTGCTCGCGCGATTCTGTCCATCCCGTCCGACGACGGCGTGCGCCACATATTCCAGCTCGTGAAAATCGCTCCGGCAAAGATCATCAGCGCGCCGACCAGCGGTTGGTCGAACAGATTGGCCGATGGCACGTGCCATTTCCAGTTCATCAGCACCAGCAACAGCAGCGCCGCTCCGGCGACCAGCTGAGCCACCAGCGCGAAACTGCGCGCGCGCTGCCACTGCATGCGCATGGCGATCGCACCGAGGATGGCGGCGGTCGCCAGCCCGCTCGCGGCGAGCATGTTGGCCTGCGCGGTGCCGCTCTGGCGCAGGATGATTTCGGTCCAGGCGCCGCCCATGAACCAGAGCGCCGCGATGCCCAGGAACCAGCTCGACAAGTTCGGGAAGGCTTGTTCGTCGCCGTCCTTTTGGGCGCGGAAGGTGGTCGCCATGAAGAAGGCGGTGAGCGCCAGGATCAGGAAGCCAAGCCACAGGTTCGAGTCCTTGGCCGCCTGCTGATCGAGGCCGCTGATGGCGCCGATGAACGACAGCCAGGCCCCTGCCTGGACCAGCATGCCGAACCCGAACACAAGACGCTGGCGCTGGCGCAAGCCGACCCAGGCCACGCCCGCACCTTCGAGGGCCCAGGCGGCCGAGGTCCAGCGCCCGTCCAGCGCGAACGGCAGCGCCAGCGTGCCGAACACCACGCCGAGCGCGAGAAAGGACTCGACCAGCAGCTTGAGGTTGCCGCTGCGGCGGCGCCACAGCGCCATCGCCAGCACGGTATAGAAGGCGCCGAGTCCGAGCGCCGAGAACGCGTTGCCGAAGACGACATGCTTCATCAGCCCCAGTTGCAGGCCGAACGCCGCCAGCGCAGTGCCGAACACGATGGTGGCGTCGACATAGGCTTTCTGCTCGCCCGCACGGCGCGCTGCGTACAGGACGGCGATCGCCACGTAGAACAGGAAGAACACGATCAGGAACAGCTGGGTCGACAGATAATGCTCGGTGGCCGAATATTTCAGCACGCCCCAGGCGGTACCGATGATGAACGTGAAGGCGAAGCCGAGCAGGTTCAGCGAACGCCAGGCGCGCTTGAACGCAATGGCCAGGATGCCGGCGTTGAGCAGCGAGTAGTAGGAGAACAGGCCGATATGGCTGCCATGGCCGTTCGAGGCCAGGATCGGCGCCAGGAAGCCGCCGGCGATGCCGAAAGCCGCCAGCCAGACCGCGTCCTGCAGCACGGCCAGCAGGCAGGTGAACGCGGTCAGCACAAACAGCAGCGCGAAGGCTGCGGTGGGCGGAATCAGGCCGTACAGGCGGAAGGCGCCGAAGGTGACCAGCATCAGGATGGCCAGCGCGGCACCCTGGATCGGCAGGCTCAGGTTGCGGTGGGTCAGGCGCATGCGCCAGCCCCAGGCCAGCAAGCCGATATCGGCCAGCACGATGCCGGCCAGGCGCAGTTCGATCGGCACGGTCACGCGCTCGGATGCATATTTGAGCAGGAAGCTGACGCCGATGAACAGGATCAGCAAGCCCATTTTGGCGACCAGGTTGCCGGTAAAGAGCCAGTTCTTGATGGCGGTGATCCAGGCCGGCGGTGGGCGTGGCGGTGCGGGCGCGCGCGCGGGAGGCGCAGCGGCAGGCTTGGGTACGGCGGCGCTGGCGACGTCGGGCGTGACGGCGGCGGCCATCGCGGGAGCCGGTTGTGGCTTGGGCGGCGGCGCCATGGCGGGCGGATTGATTATCGCAGGCGCTGCGGGCACCGGGACCGCAGCCGCAAGCGGCGGCTGGAATACCGGACCAGCTGCCACGGGCGCCGGCGCGATAACCGCCGCGGGGATCGCCTTGGCCTGGTCGCGCTTGTGCTGCTCCAGTTCGCGGGTCAGGTCGCGAACCTGGCCTTCAAGCGCCTCTAGCCGGCGCCGCGTCGCGCGCGATGCAATCCCGCTGGCGATGAACGGGTAGAAAAAAAAGAATAAGATCACCAACGCGCCGAAGAAGATTGCCTCGCCCATGCCACCCCTTTATGGTCTTTTTTGAACAGTTTTCAGGGCGGATTGTATCGCGCGTCGTCGAGACGGGGCGTAATTCTTTGTCAATATGCCGGGCGGGCGGCGCTACCAGCTCGATTCGCGCTCCGGCGTGGAGGAAATATGGTGGATCGCCAGGTCGGCGCCCTGGAATTCCTGTTCCGGGTCGAGGCGCAGCCCCATCGCCAGTTTCAGGACGCCATACACCAGGTAGCCGCCGGCCAGCGCGATGCCGATCCCGAGCAGGGTGCCGAGCAGCTGCGACGCGAGCGATACGCCGCCGATGCCGCCCAGCGCCTTGAGTCCGAACAGGCCGGCCGCGATGCCGCCCCAGGTGCCGCATAGGCCATGCAGCGGCCACACGCCCAACACATCGTCGATCTTCCAGCGGTTCTGGGTCAGCGTGAACATGCCGACAAAAATGCCGCCGGCGATGGCGCCGGTGGCCAGCGCGCCCAGCGGATGCATCAGGTCCGAGCCGGCGCACACGGCCACCAGGCCGGCCAGCGGGCCGTTGTAGGCGAAGCCTGGATCGTTCTTGCCAAACACCAGCGCGGCCAGCGTGCCGCCCACCATCGCCATCAGCGAATTGACCGCCACCAGCCCGTTCATCTTGTCGAGCGTCTGGGCGCTCATCACGTTGAAGCCGAACCAGCCCACCGTCAGGATCCATGCGCCCAGCGCCAGGAAGGGAATCGACGACGGCGGGTGGGCCGAGATGGCGCCGTTGCGGCCATAGCGTCCGCGCCGCGCGCCCAGCAGCAGCACGGCCGGCAGGGCGACCCAGCCGCCGACCGCGTGCACCACCACCGAACCGGCGAAGTCGTGGAACTCGGCGCCGAACGCGCGCAGCAGCCAGGCCTGGAAACCGAAGCGATGGTTCCACGCGATCCCTTCGAACAGCGGGTAGACCAGCGCCACCAGCAGTGCGGTGGCGATCAGCTGCGGATAGAACTTGGCGCGTTCGGCGATGCCGCCCGAGATGATGGCCGGGATCGCGGCGGCGAAGGTGAGCAGGAAGAAGAATTTGACCAGTTCATAGCCGTTCTTCTGGGCCAGCACCTCGGCGCCCGAGAAGAAATCGATGCCGTAGGCGACGCCGTAGCCGACAAAGAAATAGGCGATGGTGGACACGGCAAAGTCGGCCAGGATCTTGACCAGGGCGTTGACCTGGTTTTTCTTCCTGACCGTGCCCAGCTCCAGGAAAGCGAAGCCGGCGTGCATGGCCAGGATCATGATCGCGCCGAGCAGGATGAACAGCGCGTCGGCGCCGCTATGGATGACATTCATGTGGATTCCCAAAAAAGGTGCATAAGTGTTGATGTCCAAAATGAAGCAATAACCATACCATTTTGGTGCGCAATGCTAAGTCATTGATTTTTATTATTTATTCTGTTGTCGAGTCTGCGTAAGCCATCCGGCGCACCAAATTGAAGCGCTCATTTTGGTGCGCCCATCTGCGTCATACTTGCGTTCTGTGAAAGTATTTGACTTTTCTAGCGGAAATGTTAGCTTGGCAAGCTCAATTCTCCGACTAAAGGTATGCCATGCGCCGTTCGATGCTGTTCACCTTGCTTGCCTTGCCCACCGCCATCGCCAGCGCGGCCGATCCCGCACTGACCGCCGCCATCGCACGCGACTACGACGCCAAGCTGCTGCCGCTGTTCGAACACCTGCACCGCAATCCCGAGCTGTCGTTCATGGAAGTGAAAACGGCGGCGCGCCTGGCCAAGGAGCTGCGCGAGGCCGGTTTCGAGGTCACCGAAGGCGTGGGCAAGACCGGCGTGGTGGCGATCCTGAAGAACGGCGCCGGCCCGCTGGTGATGATGCGCTCCGAGATGGATGGCCTGCCGGTGCTGGAGAAATCGGGCCTGCCGTACGCGTCGACCGTGGTCCAGAAGGACATGAGCGGGCGCGACGTGCCGGTCGCGCACAGCTGCGGCCACGATATCCACATGGCCAGCCTGGTCGGCACGGCGCACCAGATGGTGGCGCTCAAGGCGCGCTGGAAGGGTACGCTGATGCTGGTCGGGCAGCCGGCCGAGGAAAGGGTAGGCGGCGCGCGCGACATGATGAGGGACAATATCTGGAAACGCTTCGGCAAGCCCGATTATGCGCTGTCGATGCACGTGCTGGGCGGCCTGGAGAGCGGCAAGATCAACGTCAGCGAGTCGCCGTATTCCGGCGTCGATACGCTGGAAATCAACATCCCCGGCATCGGCACGCACGGCGCCTCGCCACAGACCGGCAAGGATCCGGTGGTGCTCGGCGCGCAGATCGTGATGGCGCTGCAGACCATCATTTCGCGCGAACTGGCACCGCGCGAACCGGGCTTGATCACGGTCGGCTCCTTCCATGCGGGCACCAAGCCGAACATCATTTCCGATAACGCCAAGCTGGAACTGACGGTGCGCTCGGAAAACGAAGAAACGCGCAACTTGCTGCTCACGGCCATCAAGCGGGTGACGCTGAACACGGCGCGCGCGGCGGGCATGCCGGAAAACCTGCTGCCCGAAGTGAAGATGACGGACGATCCATCGCTGCCGGTGATCAATGACCAGAAACTCAGTGCGCGCCTGAAGGCGGCCTGGATCGACAAGCTCGGGCCGGGCATCATGGATCAGAAATACAAGCGCGCCAGCATGGTGGCCGAGGACTTTGGCTACTTCACGCGCGAGCCGTATGTGCCGAGCGTGTACTTCACGCTGGGCGGCACCCCGGCGGCCGAACTGGAAGCGGCAGCCAAGGGCGGGCCCCCGACCGCGATGAACCACAGCCCGCTGTTCAAGGCGGTGCCGGACATCTCGATCAAGACCGGCGTGGAGACCACGGTGGTGGCGCTGCTCGAACTGATGAAGAAGTAAGGCTCTGCCTAACCAACGCCATCCCCGCGTGCGCGAGGATGACGTTGGTTCATTTTTGTGCGCTTAAATGGCGCCGTGAATTCTGCAAGGTCGCACGTTTATTGAACGTATCGTGACAAATAAAACTATCCAACCAATCGGAAAATCAGGCATGCATCGTGGTTCCATCAAGGGCCTGATGGCCTTCGCCTTGTTTAGCTGCCTGGCGCTGCCTGCCGGCGCCGAGGCGCCCGTGGTCAAGCCCGCGCCCGAGGCGTTTTTTCAGAACATCCAGATGAGCGCTGCGGAAATCTCGCCGAACGGCCGTTACGTGATCGCGCGCGCCAGTTACACCGGTGTTCGCAGGTCGCTGGTGTTGTTCGACCTGGCCACCATGACGCCAAAAATCCTGGCCCGCTACAGAAATGGCGACGTCGGAACACTGTTCTGGCTGAACGACAAGCGCATCGGTTTTACGGTCATTAATATTGATCCGAATATCGAGAAAAGTACCTCGGGGCTGTATGCGATCGACCTCGATGGCAAGGATTCGAAGGGGCTCGCGCCGGCGTTGGTCAATCAGCGTTCGTTCATGGCCGAAGCAAGTTTGCAAGGCCCCGGTTTCGCCCCGGAAGGGATCCAGGGAAACTGGCCGAGGACCGGAGACAGCATGCCTGTGCTGGTCAAGAACCGCGCCGACAGTGCACTTGGGATGATCAATACGCGCACCGGCGAGCAAACGGAGCCCCATGCGCCGCACGGCACCGTCGGCTGGGTGCTCGACGACAGCGGCACCTTGCGCCTGACCGTCGGCGGCAATAGCGAGTTGCGCACCATGCGCTGGCTCGACCCGGAGGGCAGCTGGCGCAAAGTGGGCTCGTTCGCGCCAGCGTCCGCAGCCAGCCTGCAGCCGCGCGCATTCATAGACAAGACCTTGTACGTGCAGTCGCGTAACGGCAGCGACCGCAGTAGCCTGTTCCGTTATAACGTTGAACGTGGCGCGCTGGAGGAACCGGCGCTGATCAACTCGCCCGACTTCGATATCGACGGCAGCGCGATCAGCGAGGGCAAGCACCTGCTTGGCTTTCGCGTCTATACCGACGCCGAAAGCACCGTCTGGTTCGATCCCGACATGAAAGCGCTGCAGGCGGAAATTGATGTTGTGCTGCCGGCCACGGTCAACCGGATCGCGCGCGGATCACGTTCGGAAACCCGTTCGTGCTGGTCTATGCTTACTCGCCGGTGCATCCTGGCGACACGCTGATATTCAATCGCGAAACCAAACAAGTGACCCGGCTGGGCACGGCCTTGCCTGGCATTGCGGCGGACCAGATGGCGATGCCGGCCGAGATGGTGCGCTACAAGGCGCGCGACGGCATGAGCATTCCTGTGACGGTGACGCTGCCGCACTTAGCCCTGAAGAAGAACCTGCCGACCATCGTGCTGGCCGCGTCCTGGCCGTGGCGCCGCAACGGGGCCTGGTCGTTCGACCCGACGGTGCAGTTCCTCGTATCGCGCGGCTACGCGGTGGTCCAGCCCGAAACGCGCGGCGCGCGCGGATTCGGCGCCGCCCACTTCCAGGCTGGCGTGCGCCAATGGGGCCTGGCCATGCAGGATGACCTGGCCGATAGCGCCACATGGGCGATCGCACAAGGTATCGCCGACCCCAAACGCATCTGCATCGTTGGCGCCATGTACGGCGGCTACGCGGCGATGATGGGACTGGTCAAGGATCCTCAGCTATTTCGTTGCGGGATCAGCATGGGCGGTATCACCGACATCAATCTGATGTTCAGGCAGCGCTGGGACCAGTTGCCGGCCTCGGTCTATGGCGACGACATGCAAACACTGGTCGGCGATCCGGTGCGGGATATGGAGCAGTTCAAGGCGACGTCGCCGCTGCGCAACGCGGCGCGCATCACCCATCCGGTGCTGCTGGCGTATGGCGACAAGGATGTCGAGGTGCCGGGCAAGAACGGACGCCAGCTGTACCAGGCGATCAAGGCAGGCAACCCGGACGCGGAGTTGATCATGTTCGACGAAAATGGGCAGGCCCCGCTCGACAAAAACCGCGCCGAACTGTGGACCCGCATCGAACAATTCCTCGAGCGCCAGATCGGCAAGGCGCAACCCTAAGCTACGATAGTGCAACTGACAGGAGCCTTCAATGCATTTCCGCCGCCTCGCTTCGCTGGCGCTGCTCGCCGCGCTCACTAGCAGCGCCAGCGCCGGTCCGCTGCGCGACTTCTTCGCGACGCGCCATGCCGCCAGGACGGGCGGCGACCAGTTGCCGGCCGGCGTGACGCTGGTGCGCGATGTGAGCTACGGCAGCGACCCGCGCCAGACTTTCGACGTGTATATCCCAAAGGCGGCGGCCAAGGCGCCGGTGATCTTCATGGTCCATGGCGGGGCCTGGAAGACAGGCGACAAGGGCGCCGACCGCGTGGCCGGGAACAAGGTCGCTTACTGGTGCGCGCGCGGCTACATCCTCGTTTCCGCCAACTACCGGATGCTGCCCGACGCCGATCCGCTGACGCAGGCGCGCGACGTGGCCAGCGCCATTGCCGAGGCGCAGGCGAAAGCGGCCGGCTGGGGCGGCGACCGCGCGCAATTCATCCTGATGGGGCATTCGGCCGGCGCCCACCTGGTGGCGCTGCTGTCGTCGTCGCCGGCACTGGCCGGGCCGCTGCGCTGGCTGGGCACGGTCGCGCTCGACAGCGCGGCGCTCGACATCGAGCAGATCATGCAAGGCCGTCACATGCGCTTGTACGACGACGCGTTCGGCAAGGATCTGGCGTACTGGCGCGCGATTTCGCCCTATGCCCAGCTGGCCCAGGCCGGCCAGCCGCTGCTGGCGGTGTGTTCGTCGCAGCGCAGCGATTCGTGCGAACAGGCCAGGCGTTATGCGGCCAAGGCCGGCGGGTTCGGCACCCGGGTCCAGGTCTCGGCGCAGGATTTGTCGCACATGGAAATCAACCAGTCGCTCGGACAGGAGGGCGCCTACACGCAGGCGGTCGACCAGTTCATCCGCAGCCTGCTGCCAGGCCCGCGCTGATCAAGCCGGCGTGACGGCTTGCTGGCTGGCGATCCAGTCCAGCAGTTCGCGGCCGAATACGCGGATGCGGGCCGCTTCGACCTGGCGCCGCTTGTAGGCTTCGTGGCTGGCCGGGCCGCTCAGGCTGCGTTCGTGGCTGTCGCGGTCCATCAGCTGGATCTCATATTCGAAGAAGAAATCGACGTCGCGCCCTTCGGGATCGGCCGCCGATTCTTCGCCGTGCAGGTGGATCATCTTGCGCAGCGTCACTTGCAGGCTGCTGAAGCCGCTTCCGCTGTGCTGGTTGTCGCTGCGGGTCTGCGGCTGCGACAGCGCCATCAGCTCGGCATCCATGGTCTGCAGCAGCTCGGCCGGATAGCGGCCGCTGCGGTCGAGCAGGGTGCGGTACTTGATGAACACCTGCTTGGCCGCGTCCAGGTCGAGCAGCGTATTGCGGGTGCGCTGCGGCTCGACATTGGTGACCGACAGCACGTGCGCGCGCTGCAGCGTGTGCAGCGCCAGCAGGCATTCGAAACGGGTGGCGAAGGTCAGGCGCACGCCCAGGTGGTCGTAGATGTCGGCGGCCAGGTAGGCGGCCTTTTGCAGCAGCTTGAGCAGGATGCTGTTGCGGCCCTTGTGGCTCTTTTTGTCGTAGTGCAGCAGCGGCAGGCAGACTTCGCCGTCGGTCAGGAAATACTCGTCGCCATCCTTGTGGATCACCTCGTCGAGGCTGGCGAACACCTGTTCGCGGATGGTGTTGAAGTGGCGCAGCTTGAGGTCGCTGTCGATGTAGAAAATGCCGTGCATGACCTTGAGCACCGCGCACGACCACATGCGCAGCGACTCGGGCGGTTCGGCGCGCTGCGACGCGTACACCAGCAGTTGCAGCGGATCGTCGGCCAGCCGGACTTCGGCCGGGATCAAATGGACGTCGCCCTCGGCCAGGAAATTGGCGGCGATGAAGGCGACCGCCTCGCGATGGCCGCGCCGGATACGTGCCACAGTGGCCGGCTGGTCCAGGTCGAAGCCGTATTCGCGCGCGAACTGGCGCGCGTCGTGCAGGTTGCGCAGCGCCAGCGAACTGAGGTCGATGGCCGACATGCCACTGGTGATGGCGTTCAGATAGCCCCAGTTCAGCGAGAACTTGTGTTTGCTGCTTTTCAGCGAGGCTATGTGGTCGGTCATGGCGCGCCGCGACGCTGGGGGAGGCCTTATGCCTTTGGTGCGCTCAGGCAGGTTTTCATGAAAGCCTTGCGCTCGTCGCCCTTTTTGCCGGCGGCGTCGGCGTTACAGGTTTTCATCTTGTTTTGCTGGGTGCCCATTTCCTTGGCCGGCGCGGCCGGGGCTGCGCTCAGACAGGTCTTCATGAAGGCTTTGCGCTCGTCGCCCTTCTTGGCGCCGGCGTCGGCGTTACAGGTGACCATCTTGCTTTGCTGCTTGCCGGGGGCGGCGGGCGCTGCGGCGGCGAAGACGGTGCTGCAGAACGAGAGGACGGCGATGGCGGCAAACAATTTTTTCATGTCAGGTTCCTTTGGAGTCAGAAAATAAACGCGTCGGTGTTGCAACGTAATTACTATACTTCAGGTGCATGGTTTCGCGGCGTTATTTATGACGAGAGGGTAGTTCGGGCCGGCGCCTGCATTTTCCTATTCACATGTTGTAAATAAACAATATACATCAATCAAGCAGTATTAATTATTGAGCAATTTGTGCATACGGCTCATACTCCGCTACGGCCATCGAAAAGGCCATTCGATAACGGAGACGATATGATTTTTGTGTGGGGAAAACGCAGCTACGGCGCGGTCAACAAGGTGGGCGATGTCGCGGTGAAAACCATGTTCGGCCATCTGTGGTATCTGCCCTTGTTTCCGATGACCAGCTTCTACGTCGATACCAAGACCGATGCGGCGTTCGAACTGAACCGCATCAACTGGCGCTCCGTGCTGTGCGGCTACATACGGGTGTGGGCGCCGGTGGTGCTGGTCTTTGCCGGTTTCGAATTCATGCGGCCCAACGACGACGGTGGCGCTCATGTGCTGAGCGCCTTGCTGATGTTTGCCACCGCCGCCGCGATCATCGCGTCCTATGTGCTGGACAAAAAAATGGTCGACGCGCAGACGGTGCAGGTGCGCCAGCTGATGGAGCGCCATTTCGGCCTGGCGCTCGACCCGTACGAGTGCGCGAGCAGCCTGCAGAGGGAAATCGATGCCAAAATGCGCGAGACCAGCGCGACCCAGCTGGACGAGTCCTGGTACAAGCGTACGCTCAACGATGCGTTCAGCCCTGCGGACAAGGTGGAACTGGCGCTGCTCAGGGCCCGTTGCGACCAGCATGACAAGGAGCTGCAGAAGACCGCGCTGCAAAAACTGCCGGGGGCGCAGCGTTACGCCAGCTAGTCAGTTGATGACGGATGGATTTCTGTTTTGTCGTGTTGGAGTCATCATGCGCGCCACCGGCTTCATGAGCACCGTCGTCACTGCCATTGCGCTGTGTGTCCCGGGTATCGCCGGCGCTGCGGAGCCGGCCAAAGACCTTGCCGTGTTCCTGTCGGATTGTCCAGCCTTGGTGGTGCAATCGTTGCCTGCGCTGGCTGCCAGCGAAGTGACGGATATCTGCGCATGCGCCGGCAAGGGCATGGAGACAGCCGCAAAATCGCTGGGCATCTCCGCACCGGCATCGGCCTGGTTCGACGCGGGAAAGCAGGCGATGGTGGTCTGCGCCGCACCTTCTGCGCGCAGACTCAATATCCAGCAATGCCAGGCAAACAAGGAAATGCGCAGCGGCGTGCGCGCGAGAACGGCGCTCAGCGATGAGCAATACGACCAATACTGCAGTTGCCACATCAATCTGACATTTGACGAGGCCGCGCGCGGGCTAGACCCACACGATCCAAAATCCCGCCAGATCATGGCGGAAAAAAGCGCCAAGGCATGCCTGGCGCCGATCAAGGCCGGTACGGCACCCAAATAGCCAGGCCGGACGCCATTTAGCGCAGCACTTCCAGCTTGACCTTCTTGCCGCCCTTGTAGGTATAGATCGTCATCGCCGCGTCGAGCAAGTCGCCGTTGGCGTCGAAGGCGATGTTGCCGGTCACGCCGCGGTAGCGGATGCGGGCGATCTCCGGCATATACTTGTCCGGGTCGGCCGACTTGGCGTTCTGCATCGCCGTGGCCAGCACCATCACCGCGTCATATGCATACGGCGCGTAGGTTTGCAGCTCCAGCTTGTACGTCTTGCGGTAGCGCGCCACGAAGTCGGCATAGCCTTTTTCCTGCGCGCCCGACACGCCGCCGGCCACCGCGCAAATGACCCGGTTCTCGCCCAGCGCGTCGCCGGCCAGTTGCGGCAGCTTCTCCGAGCACACCCCGTCGCCGCCCATGAACTTGACCTCGATCCCGAGCGCCTTCATTTGCCTGAGCATCGGTCCGGCCACCGCATCCATGCCGCCGTAGAACACCAGGTCCGGCGTCTTGGCCTTGATCTGGGTGAGGATGGCGCTGAAGTCGGTCGCCTTGTCGGTGGTGAACTGGCGGCTGACGATCTCGGCGCCGCCGCGCGCAGCCTTGACGCCCTTGATGAATTCTTCGGCCAGGCCCTGGCCGAACGCGGTGCGGTCATCAATCACCACCACCCGGCGCGCGCCGAGGTTGAGCACGGCATAGCGGCCCAGCGTGCTGCCGACCTTGTTGTCATTGGCTACCAGCCGGAACGCCGACTTAAATCCCTGGTGGGTGTACGAGGGCGTGGTCGAGGAGGGCGTGATTTGCGGGATGCCGGCCGCGTGGTAGATCTTCGAGGCCGGTATCGTGGTGCCCGAGTTCAAGTGTCCGACCACGCCGGCCACTTTGGCATCGACCAGTTTCTGGGCCACGGCGCTACCCTGCTTGGGGTCGCCGCCGTCGTCCTCGGCCAGCAGCACCAGCTGCACTTTCTTGCCGTTGATCTCGAAGCCCTTGGCATTGAGGTCGTCGACCGCCAGCCGGGCGCCGTTCTCGGTGTCCTTGCCCAGGTGCGCGCTGGGACCGCTGACCGGGTTGGCCGTGCCGATGCGGACGATCTGGTCGGCGCCTTGGGCGGAACAGGCCAGCAAGGCGAGGGTCAGCGGAATCAGGTTCTGGGGCAGGCGCATGGGACATTCCTTTGCAAGCGGTTGGGCTGGCAAGGCGGCCAGCGCCCCGATTGTAGCCCTGCAAGGCTGTTGCTGGCGAGAATGAAGAAGATTCATATTTCCATTTGAACAAATTGCCAGTAGTATGCGTCGCTTGAGTCTATTTACGTAAAGACAGCGGCAATGGGAATTCGGGCGGGCTGCATGCACAAGGCAGCTTCGAAATGATGACGAGCATTACCTTTTGCACGGCAATGCTGGGCATGTTCATGGCCGTGCCGCTGTTCGTGATCGCGCGCAATCGCAGCGCCAACATGTGGCTGGGCATGTTCGTGTTTTCCCTCGCCTCGCTGTGCTTTGCCGACCTCTACTCGTATTATCCCGGCATGTTCGGCGTGTTCGACTGGCCGCTGGCGCTGCTCGGCCCATGCTACTACTGCTATGTGCGCAGCATGGTCGGGCTCGGCAACGGCCGGCGCCAGGCCGTCCATTTCCTGCCCTTGCTGCTGTTTGCCGGCTTCCTGCTCTACCTGAATCTGGGCACGCCCTTCGGCGCCCGGGCGCCAATGATGGAGGTGGCGTTCAACGTGGTGCTGCTGGCGATCCAGGTGCTGTGCTTTGGCTACGCGTTCGCCTCGCTGTTCCAGATGCGCCTGCACCGGCGCCGCGTGCGCGAGAATTTTTCGTCGACCCGGCAGCGCGACCTGAACTGGCTGACCTCATTGTCGATGGTGATCCTGGCCTTGCTGATCATCTGGATACCGGCGACGACGGTGGGCGGCGTGTTCCTCTGGGCGCTCTGCATCGGCCGCCTGGCGTTGCTGTATTTCGTCGGCTGGTTTGGCTTGCGCAGCTTTCCTGTCTTCATGCCGCAACCGGAAGCGGCGGCCTTGACCCCGGTCCCGGTTCCGGTCCCGGTCCCGGTCGCCGCGCCGGCCGCCATCGTTGCGGTGGCCGAACCGGTGGCGCCGCCGGCGCCGGAAAGTACGGAAAAGTACGCCCGTTCGGGGATGACCGACGCTGCCAGCGAGATGATCGGGCAGCGCCTGGTACGGCGCATCGCCCATCACCGCGACTACCTGGAAAACGATATCAACCTGGCCGAACTGGCCGGGCGCATCGGCGCGACGCCGCAATTGTTGTCGCAGTATTTGAACAATGTGCTGGGACTGAATTTTTTCGACTACATCAATGGCTTGCGCGTGGCCGAGGTGCAGAAAAAAATGCTGGAGCCCGAGCATGCCGGCGCCAACCTGCTCGAGTTGGCGCTGTCTTGCGGCTTCAACAGCAAATCGACCTTCAATGCCTCGTTCAAGCGCGTGGCCGGCGTGGCCCCGTCGGCCTGGCGCGCCGAGCACACCAAGATGGCGGCCGCAACGCCCGTCTGAGCGCGAATAGCCCGTTGTGGACGTCCGCGCCGATCCGCGCGGACGACCTGAGCCCCGCCAGAACCGATACTTCCCGTTCTGTCCGGGCGCTCGCTGCACCCGGTTTCATCCAATCGCGTTCAGTCAAGGAATTCCAGATGACGTTGTCCAAAGTTATGCTCGCCCTTCTTTTCACCAGTGGCCTGGTCGCCTGCGGCGGCGGCGGCAGCAGCAGCGCGCCCGCTCCGGTGGTCGTCCTGCCGGTGCCGCCGGTGGTCCCGATCACGCCGTTCGCCACCGCCGGCGTCTACGATGTGTTCTACGGCCAGTTCCACGGCACTTATACCTTCCTCGACAATGGCGAGTTCTACGGCCTGCACTTTGTCAACGGCAGCGAACTGGCCGGCCATCCGCGCGGCCTGCTGAGCGCCGCCAACACGGTTACCAACCGCGAGTCCATCGCGTGGGCCAACTTTATCGACGATGCCTTGCAGGTCGGGCAGCAGGAAGCGGCCGGCGTGTTCGGCCGGACCTTCGGCGCGAGCGACCTGAAAGTGTCGATTACCGGCTCGATGGGCACCTTCACGGCCAGCGCCAGCACCGCAAAACTGTATGGCGACGGCTCCAACAAGACGCTGTACGGCGATCCGATTGCCCTGACGGCCCTGGCCGGCAGCTATCACGGCACGATCCGTACCGCCGGCATTGCCAAGCCGAAGGAGGCGATTGCCAGCTTCGCGATCGACGCCACCGGCAACGTGACGGCCAGCGCGGTCGCCTGCACCTTCAACGGCAAGATGATCCAGCATGGCACGACCGGCATTTTCGACCTGCAGCTGGCCGCCGCCGGCGTGGGCTGCACGCTCAATCCCGTGCTCAAGGGCGTGGTCACGCCGATGTCGTTCGTGGGCGGCGTCGCCCAGCTGGCCGTCATGGTCGACAGCCTCGACAAGATGCACAGCGCCGTGTTCATGGTGACCAAGGGCTAACTCCGCCGCTTCGATTTCCCGTTCCAGTTATCCAGGCGTGCGCGCCTGGATTTTTTTCGCCTGCGCGCCGGCTCAGGCCAGGTAGGCGCCTTGCAACAAGGTTTCCAGCGCCTCGATCGTGACCGGCTGGCTGAACAGATAACCCTGGTAGGCACTGCAGCCGTGCCGCTCGAGGAAGGCCAGCTGGGCTGCGCTTTCGACGCCTTCGGCAATCACATGCAGGCCGAAATTGCGGGCCATGTCGATAATGGTGCGCACCATCACCGCGTCGTTCGGGTCGGTGACGATGTTGCGCACGAAGCTTTGGTCGATCTTGAGCTGGTGCAGCGGCAGTTGCTTGAGGTAGGACAGCGACGAGTAGCCGGTGCCGAAATCGTCCATCGACAGCGTGGCGCCGAGCGCGCGCAGCGCATGCATCCGGCGCACCACTTCGGCCACGTCGCCCAGCACCACGCTTTCGGTCAGTTCCAGCTTGAGCAGCGCCGGATCGACCTGGTGGCGCGCCATCAGCGCGGCCAGGTCGGCGACGAAGTCGGGCTGCAGGAACTGGCGCGCGCTGACGTTGACCGCCAGCGACAGGTGGCGCCGGGTGGGGCTGCGCTGCCATGCGGCCAGCTGGGCGCAGGCCGTGTCGAGCACCCAGGCGCCGATCGCCAGGATCAGCGCGCTTTCCTCGGCGATCGGGATGAACTGCAGCGGCGAGACCGTGCCGCGGCTCGGATGCACCCAGCGCACCAGCGCCTCGGCGCCCAGCGCGCGCCCGCCGGCGTCGACCTGGAGCTGGTACAGCAGGCGCAGCTGGCCGCGCGCGAGCGCATGGCGCAGGTCCGCTTCGAGCTCCGCGTGGGTTTCGACCGCCAGCTGCATCGCCGCGCTGAAAAAGCGCAGCGTGTTGCGCCCGGCATCCTTGGCCTTGTACATCGCCATGTCGGCCTGGCGCAGCAGCGCGGCGGCGCTTTCCTCGCTGCCCAGGTACAGGCTGACGCCGATGCTGGGCGAGCTGTGCTGCGTACTGCCCTTGAAGTGGTAGGGCGCGTTCAGCGCCAGCCGGATTTTCTCGGCCACCATCGCGGTCTTTTGCGAGGCGATGTCCGGTTCGGCGTCGAGGTCGGGCATCAGCACGACGAACTCGTCGCCGCCCAGGCGCGCCACGGTGTCGCTCTCGCGCACGCAGGCCAGGATCCGGGCCGCCACTTCGATCAGCATCTGGTCGCCCACGCTGTGGCCGAGCACGTCGTTGATGGCCTTGAACTTGTCGAGGTCGATGAACAGCAGCGCGCCATGGTGGCCGCTGCGGCTCGACGCCGCCAGCGCCGCGTGCAGGCGGTCCATCAGCAGGCGCCGGTTCGGCAGGCCGGTCAGGACGTCGTAAAACGCCAGGTGGTGGATTTTTTCCTCGGCCTGCTTGCGCGGTGAAATATCGTCGAAATTGACGATGATTTGCTTGAGCGTGCCGTCGGCGTGGAAGGCGGGGAAGGCATTCACCTGCAGCCAGACCACCTGCCCGGAATCGGGCTTGCGTACCCCAAACACCTGCGCTTCGAGCGGCAGCAAGGTGGCGCACACGCGGCACACCGGGTAGGCCGCGAGCACCAGCGGCGCGCCCTGTTCGTCGACCAGGCACCAGCCGGGGGTCAGGTCGGCCGCGCGCTTGCCGCGCAACTGTTCCTGCGCCACGCCCAGCAGCTCGGAGGCGCGCGGATTGCTGTAGCTGATGCTGGTGTCGGGCGCATGCACAATGATGCCGGTGTGCAGATTGTGCAGCAGTTCGCGGTGCCGCGCTTCGCTGTCCTGCAGCAGCTGCTGCTGGTGTTCGAGCCGCTCTTCCCGGGCGCGCCGGTCGTCGATATTGAAGGTGACGCCGATCAGGCGGTGCCCGCGCACGCCCGTATCGTCGCCCATGATCTTGCCGTAGTTGGCGTACCAGATCCAGGCGCCGGCCTTGGAACGGACCCGGAATTCGCAGCGGTACTGGGGCGTGCTGCCGCTCATGTGCGCGTCCAGCGCGGCCTTGACGCGCGCCACGTCGTCCGGATGGACGATGACGAACAGGTCGTCCATCCACGCGGCCGACTCGTCTTCGGAATAGCCGAGCTCGGCGAAAATCTTGACCGCCTGGCGCGTCACTGCGCCGGTGACCAGGTCGTTTTCCCACAGGTCCAGGCCGGCCGCTTCCAGCGCCAGCGCCAGGCGTTCGGCATCGATCGCGTCGATGCCATCCATGCGGTTTGCTCGATCGTCGGGTCCCATGGCTGAAGTGTAAATCAGAAATGGGGGCGCGGCGACAGGTCTGCGCTGTCGCCACCAATGGTCAATCAAGCCCTGTCACCAAGATTCGATGGCAGGGCCGTCCGCGCAATGTGCACTCGGGCCGTGTTTTTTGCGGGCGGGGCGCCACCCCGGTTGGAGATGCTTGCACTACCTGTTAGACTTTTAGAAATAGATGTCGGCGTGAAACTATTCCTGCGCTGTCGAACGGGGCCGCAAGGACGCTTCAGCAATTTCACCAATGCATAGGAGTGCGAATCGATGTCAACACAGTGCGGGCGATGGCGCCGAACATGGCCAGCTGCTTTGCTGTGCGCCGTTCTGGAACAGGCGCAGGCGCAAGCAGTTGCGCCCGAGGCGCAGATCGCCGAAGTCGTGGTGACGGCGCAGCGCACCGCGTCGCTGGCCTCGAAGACCCCGGTCGCGATGAGCGCGCTGTCGGGCCAGCAGCTCGACGATGCCGCCATCGCCACCCCGGCCGACCTGGGTGCGCGCTTGCCCAGCCTGCACATCGATGGCGTGCCGGACGGCTTGCGCATCACCATCCGCGGCGTCACCAATTCCGACACCACCGAGAAGGGCGATCCCTCGGCCGCCTTCATGCTCGATGGTATTTACATCGCCCGCCCGCAAGCGCAGACCGTCAGCTTCTTCGACCTGGCGCGCATCGAGGTGCTGCGCGGGCCGCAAGGCACGCTGTATGGACGCAACGCGACCGCGGGCGTGGTCAACGTCATTTCTAACGCGCCGGGCAAGACCTTCGAAGGCGCGCTGGGCCTGGAAGTGGGCAACTACGCCAGCCGCAAGGCCACGGCGATGCTCAATGTGCCAGTGAGCGACGCGCTGGCGCTGCGCGCGGCGCTGGACTGGAACCGGCACGACAGCTATCTGAGCAACGGCCAGGGCACCGGCTACCAGCTGGGGCTGGACCGCGACGATCTGGCCGCGCGCCTGTCGGCCCGGCTGGCGCTGGGCAAATCGGCGGTGCTGCTGCTGCGCTACGACCACAGCAACATGCACAACAATTCCGACAGCTTTGTCCCGGCCAGCAATTTCTACAGCTTCGGCGCCGACGGCAGCCCGAGCTGGAAAGATGGCAGCACCAGCGCGCGCCTGACCAATGCGTTTGTGCCGCCGAATGCGCCGCTGCAGCAGGGCACCGGCCATGCCGTCAGCAGCGGCCTGGGCGCCGAGCTGGACTGGGACCTGGGACCGCTCAGCCTGCACTACCTGGGCGCCCACCGCGCCTTCGACAATGCGCAGCTGGCCAATTTCCACTACGGCATCACGCCCGCCTTTGCGCTCGGCGTGCGCGCATCGTTCGATGGCCGCTACCGCCAGGATTCGCACGAAATCCGGCTCGCCACCAATGGCAGCGGCCCGCTGACGGCGCAGGCCGGCGTGTATTATTTCCGCGAGAAGACGGTCGACCGCTACAGCTTCCGCGACCTCGAACTGCTGGGCCTGACGCCTTACTATGTGTTCCCGATCGATCCGGCGCTGGCGCTGGCGCGCGCCGTGTTCGGCCAGGCCAGCTACCAGCTGGCGCCGCGCTGGCGCGCCACCGTCGGCGTGCGCTATTCGGACGACGACAAGTCGCGCATCGGCTCGACCAATTTTCAGCAGTCCAGCCAGTTCAATCCCGCCACCGACCTGCGCATCCTCAACGCGGCCGAGCTGAACACCCACAAGGCCACCTGGCGCCTCGGCGCCGAGTACACGCCGGCGCCGGCCAGCATGCTGTTCGCCACCGTGTCGACCGGCTACAAGTCGGGCGGCTTCAACGACGGCTGCCTGGCCGGATCGAGCGCGCTGGGGATCGCCTGCCCGGCCGCCGCGGCCGTGCCCGCCTCGACGCTGCTGTACCAGCCCGAGACGCTGACCTCGTACGAGGCCGGCATCAAGACGCGCTTCTGGGACAACCAGGCCAGCCTGAACGCGACGGCCTTCTATTATGACTATGCCAACCTGCAGCTGTCGGGGGTGGCGGTGGTGCAGGGCGCGCCGCGCTTCGTGACCACCAATGCCGGCGAGGCGCGCGTGTCCGGCCTCGAGCTCGACGGCGAGCTCAGCCTGGGCGCGGCCGACCGCCTGCGCTATGCGCTGACGCTGCTCGACGCCCACTATGCGCGCTACTCGCCGGACGGCCAGGTCTCGTGGGCCGGGCGCGACCTGGACCGCGCGCCCGGCGCCGCCGCCACGCTCGGCTACGAGCACAGTTTCGCGCTCGCCAGCGGGCGCCTGAAGGCCGGCCTGTTTACGCGCAGCAGCGCTGCCTATATGATCAGCGTACCGAGCCAGTTGCGCCAGTATCGCGTGCCGGCCCGCAGCGAGAGCGACCTGACGCTGGGCTACCAGCCCGGCCAGGGCAACTGGAGCGTGCATGCGCATGTGAAGAATGTGCAGGACAAGGTCAGCCCGATCGCGATCGACAGTTTCGGCATGCTGGTGCCGAGCGATCCGCGCACCTGGGGCGTGCGCCTTGATTACCATTTCTAACCCGACGACCTTGCCCACGGCCATCCATGAACCCAATCCTGACGCGCCTGCCCATCCTCAGCTATGTCTTGCTGGCGATTTTTTTCCTGCTCACGGCGGCGCGCGGCCAGTCTGACACCACCTTGCTGCTGATCGGCAGCGCGGCGCTGATGTTCGCCTGCTGCTGGACCTCGGCCATCCACCTGCTGGGCGCGCGCCCGGCGCTGCACTTCGTCGTGATCGGGGTCGTGACCGGCTGGGCCGCCGAGCAGATGGGCGCGTCCTACGGCTGGTTCTTCGGCTCCTATACCTACACCAAGGTGCTCGGACCGGCACTGGGCGACGTGCCCATCATCATTCCGCTGATGTGGTTCGCGCTGACCTACGTGGCCTATGTGATCAGCAACCTGATCGTCTGGCAGACCCCGGTCGACGGCATGGCACCGCTCGGCCAGGCCGCCGTGATGGCGCTGCTGGCGGCCCTGATCGTGACCGCCTACGATCTCGGGGCCGACCCCTACATGGTGTTCACGCTCAAGGCCTGGATCATGACGATGACCGATGGCTGGTGGTTCGGCGAGACCTTGCAGGGATTCTTCGGCTGGGCCTTCGTCTCGTTCGTGATCGTGTTCGGTTTCCGCCTGACCTTGCGCAAGCGCGCGCCGCAGCCGGCGCTGCACATCGCCAAATGGCATGCGCTGGTGCCGCTGCTGATCTACGGCGGCAGCATGGTGTTCCAGATGGCGGCCGGTTCGCCCGTCGAGACGCGCACCATCGCCTTCTTCGCGATGGGCATCCCGCTGCTGTGCGCGCTGATCGGCTGGTGGCGCTGGCGCGGCAAAGGCGGCCCGCAAGGGGCGCTGGCATGAGCCTGCCGGCCCGACTGACGCTGCCCGACCTGGAGGAACTGCGCCGCTGCGCCGACCCGCTGGCCGACAACACCATCGCGCGCCTGCTCGATCCGTGGGGCGCCGGCGACGGTGACGAGGGCGGCGCCGCGCACCAGTGCAATTTCGAGGTGCTGGGCGTGATCAACCGCCTGATGGCGCAGTGGCAGACCAATGGCGCGCTGGCGAACTGGCGCGCCGATGCCGGCGTCGACCCGGCCATCGGCGCCGAATTGCAAGCCTACCTGGCGGCCGGCCTGGCCTTGCCCGAGTGGACCGACCCGGTGCGCATCGAACGCGCCGAACAACTGTTCATCGAGTTCGGCATGCTCTCGTGCACGCTGCTGTTTTGTGCCAGCCTGCCCGAATGCTATGTGATTCCCGACCTGGCGGCGGTGCTGCATGTGGCCGGCCAGCTCGAGCAGCGCACCGACCACCGGATCCGTTCCACCGCCGCGATGATCTTCCCGGTGATGATGGCCGGCGGCCTGACCCGGCCCGAAGGCGGCGGCCTGGCGCAGGTGCTCAAGGTGCGCCTGATCCACGCGACGATCCGCCACCTGATCATGCGCGGCAACCCGGCGCTGGTGAGCAAGCGCCGCGCGTTGCCGGCGCTGGCCGGCTTTGATCCGGCCAACCTGCACCAGGCGCTGTTCGCGCTCGGCTGGAACATCCCGGCCGACGGCGTGCCGTGCAGCCAGGACGAACTGGCCTACACGCTGCTCACGTTCGGCTACGTGTTCCTGCGCAGCCTGCGCAAGCTGGGGCTGGGACTGCCGAAGGACGACGAGCTGGCCTATCTGCACACCTGGAACGTGATGGGCCATGTGCTCGGCATGGAAACCACGCTGATGGCGCACACGATGGAGCAGGCCGAGGAGCTGTTCGCGCAATTGCAGCAGCGCGGCCGGCTGCAATCGTGGCTGCCCGATCCGCGTCCGGGCCTGGGCAATGCGCTGATGAACACGATGAAGGCGGTGATTCCGTTTACGCTGTTCAAGCCGTTTCCGGTGCTGCTCACGCGCCACCTGTGCGGCCGGACCACGGCCGCCGATATCGGCATCGACCAGAAAGTGGGCCTGCCGGCGCGCCTGGCCTTCGTGGCCGTGATGCTGCTGATCCGCGCGTTCGACTTTGTCGTGCGCCTGTTCGTCAAGGATTTCTCGATCGCGCGCATGATCACCCGCGTGGTCGGCTACCAGTTCACCTGCAAGGTCCTGATGGACCAGACCCGTCCCCTCAAGCTGCCGCCGGAGCTGCTCAACCAGATGGCCGGGATGACCAGCGGCTGGCATGTCGATCCCAAGTCGCCCGCCTGGGTCAACGCGCTCGAACACAAGATCACCAGGCGCCACAGCGGCGGCGCCGAAGGAGTGCGGGCGTGAACGCTGTGCGCTCGATCCGCCGCCTGCTGGCCTGCGTGCTGCTGCTGGCGCTGCTGCTGCCGGCCGCCGGCCAGGCGGCGCCGGGCGCTTTGCTGCTCGACGACCCGGTGCGCCGCATCCCCGCCTGGCCGGCCGTGACGGTCTTGTACGACAGCGCCGGCACGCTGACGGTCGACCAGGTGCTGGCGCCGGCCGCGCAGTTCGCCGCGCCGCGCACCGCCTACGCCACGCTGGGTGTGCACAACGACGTGGTGTGGCTGCGCATACCGGTGACGGTGGCGCCGGCCAGCGACGGCCACTGGGTGCTCGATATCGATTATGCGGTGCTGAACCGGGTCGACCTGTTCGTCACCAGCGGCGCCGTGGTGGGGCGCCATGTGGCGATGGGCAAGCTGCAGCAGGGGCACCCGACCGGGCGCGCGCCGGCCGTGGCGCTCGACCTGCAGCCGGGCCGCGACTACGCGCTGCTGTTGCGGATCGACAGCCGCGGCTCGAAAATCCTGCCGCTCAGCCTGTCCAAGCCGGGCGCCTTCCTGGTCGACGCGCTGGGCGAGCAGATGGTGCAGGGCATGCTGACCGGCCTGTCGCTGTGCTTGCTGCTGTACAGCCTGGCGCAGTGGCGCAACCTGCGCGAACCGCTGTTCGGCAAGTTCGCGCTGCTGGTGGCCGGCACCATGCTGTTCTCGATGGAGTTCTTCGGCATCGGCGCCCAGTACCTGTGGACCAACAATGCGTGGATGACGATGCACGCGGGCGGCCTGTTCGCGCTGATGGCCTCGTGCGGCGCCTATCTGTTCGTCGAAGAGGCGCTGGCGCGCCCGGGCCTGGACCGCACCTTCAGCGGCCTGATGAAAATCGGCGCCGCGCTGACCTTGGTGGCCGCGGCCGCCTATGCCAGCGACTTGATCGGGGTGCGCATGCTGGTGGCGATCGTCAGCACGCTGGGCCTGATGCCGATGCTGCTGGGCCTGCCCGGCGCCTTCATGCGGGCGCGCCGCGGCGACGCCGTCGGCACCTGGTTCCTGGTCGGCTGGGCGATCAGCTTCGCCTGTTCGGTGGTGGTCAGCCAGGTCATCGCCGGCAATGTCGGCGCCAATTTCTGGACCATGCACGCGCTCCAGTTCGGCAATTCCTTCGACATGCTGGTCTTCATGCGCATCCTCGGCATGCGCAGCAAGGCGATGCAGAGCGCGATGCTGCGCGCCGAGGCGGCGACCCGGATGAAGTCCGATTTCCTGGCCAATATGAGCCACGAAATCCGCACCCCGATGAACGCCATCATCGGCATGAGCCGGCTGGCGCTGATGAGCGACCCCAGTCCCAAGCAGCGCAACTACCTGTCCAAGATCGAGGGCGCCGGCGAACACCTGCTCGGCCTGATCAACGACATCCTCGATTTTTCCAAGATCGAAGCGGGCAAGCTGGCGCTGGAAAACGTCGCCTTCGACCTGGGGGACATCTTCGAGCACCTGTCGTCGGTGACCTTGCTCAAGGCCGACAACCGGCGCGTCGAACTGGTGTTCCGCGTCGCGCGCGGGGTGCCGGCCACGCTGGTGGGCGACCCGCTGCGGCTCGGCCAGGTGCTGATCAACCTGACCAACAACGCCGTCAAGTTCACCGAAAAGGGCGACATCGTGGTGGCGGTCGACATCGTCGAGCGCGCCGCCGACGGGCTGGCGCTGCGCTTCTCCGTCAGCGACACCGGCATCGGCATGGACGAAGAGCAGCTGGCGCGCCTGTTCCAGTCGTTCAGCCAGGGCGACGGCTCGATCACGCGCCGCTACGGCGGCACCGGGCTGGGGCTGTCGATTTCCAAGCAGCTGGTCGAACTGATGGGCGGCACCATCAAGGTCAGCAGCACGCCGGGGGTGGGCAGCCGCTTCAGCTTTACCGTCCGGCTCGGGATCGCCTCGGCGGCCGAGGTCGCGCTGGCGTCGCCGGCCGCGCTGCTGCACCAGGTGCGCGTGATGGTGGTCGACGACAGCGCCACCGCCTGCGACGCGCTGGTCGAAATGCTGGGCGCGTTCGGCATCAGCGCCGACGCCGCCGATTCGGGCGAACGCGCGCTCGACATGCTGGCCGCGGCGGTGGCCGCGGGCGCGCCGTATCACGTGGTGCTGATGGACTTCCTGATGCCCGGCTGGAACGGCATCGAAACGATACGCCGCATCCGCGCCGACCAGCGCTTCGAGGCGCCGCCGGCGATCCTGATGGTCAGCGGCTGCACCCGCGACGAAGTGCTGCCCAAGGATGGCCCGGTGCAGCCGGAAGGCTTCCTGGCCAAGCCGGTCGGGACTTCGCTGCTGTACCACAGCCTGCTGCAGGTGCTGCGCCCCGACCTGTCCGAGGACGGCGCCGAGGAGGCCGGCCCCGGCCCGCTCGACCTGTCGCGCCTGGACGGCGCGCGCATCCTGCTGGTCGAGGACAATGCCAACAACCGCGAGGTGGCGCTCGACTACCTGGCGGCGGCGCGCATGCAGGTCGACGTGGCGCTGCACGGCGGCCAGGCGATCGAGATGGTGCGCGACGGCGACTACGACCTGGTGCTGATGGATATCGCCATGCCCGACATCGACGGCCTGGCGGCGGCGCGCCGCATCCGCGCGCTCGGCACGCGCGACGACGTGCCGATCGTGGCCATGACGGCGCATGCGATGGCGGGCGACCGCGAAAACAGCCTGGCGGCCGGCATGGTCGATCACATCACCAAGCCGATCGACCCGGCGCGCCTGTTCAAGGTGCTGCTCAAGTGGATCGACCCGGTGCGCCTGGCCGGACGCCGCGTGGCGCCGCCGCCGGCGCCAATCCAGGTGCAGGAACAAACGGCAGCGCCGCTGCCGCATATCGCCGGCATCGACTGGGACAAGGCGCTGGCCAGCGTCGACCACAAGCGCAGCCGCCTGCACAAGCGCCTGCGCGGCTTCGTGCAGGAATATGCGCCGGCGGCGCAGACGGTGCGCGAGGCGCTCGCCAGCGGCCGCCATGAACAGCTGCAAACGCTGGTGCACAACCTCAAATCGAGCTCCGCCTACGTCGGCGCGGGGGCGCTGGCCGAACTGGCCGCCGCGATCGAGCAGGCGCTGCGCGCGGGCCAGCTGGACGCGGCGTTCGCGCTGGCGCCGGAGCTGGCGGCGATGCTCGACACGCTGCTGGCCGGCTTCGCCCGGATCGACGCGCCGGCCGCGCGCGCGGCGCGCGCGCCGGTCGACCTGGAGCGCTTGCTGCGGCGCCTGGAAAACCTGCTGCGCGCCGACGACGCGCAGGCCGAAGACGTGCTGGTCGAACTGCATGCGGTGCTGGCGCCGTCCGGCCACGACGTCATGCTGGCGCGCATGCGCCTGGCGGTCGACGACATCGAATACCCTGCCGCGCTCGAAGCGCTGGCCGACCTGGCGCGCGCGCTCGACGTGCAGCTGGCGGAGGACGCGTGAACGTGGCCGAGCCGCAGAAGGTGCTGGTCGCCGACGACGACGCCGTCAACCGCCAGGTGCTGGGCGAACTGCTGAAACCCGAATACACGGTGGTGATGGCCAAGAGCGGCGTGCAGGCGCTGGAGAAGGCGCTGCTGCACGCGCCCGACCTGATCCTGCTGGACGTGGTCATGCCCGACATGGACGGCTACGAAGTGCTGCGCCGGCTGCGCGCCGATCCGCACACGGCGCACATTTCGGTGATCTTCATTTCGGGCCTGGACCGGCCGGAAGACGAGGCGAGCGGCCTGAACATGGGCGCGTCGGACTACATCGCCAAGCCGTTCAATCCGACCGTGGTCACGGCCAGGGTGGCGCTCCACTTGCAGGTGGTGCGCCAGCGCCGCATGCTCGAACGGCTGGCCAACATCGACGGCCTGACCGAGCTGGCCAACCGGCGCCGCTTCGACGAGGTGTACGCGGCCGAATGGGCGCGCGCGCGCGCCAGCCGCCGTCCGCTGTCGCTGGCGCTGCTCGACATCGATTGCTTCAAGCAGTACAACGACCGGTATGGGCATCCGGCCGGCGACCGCGTGCTGCGTTCAGTGGCGCGCACCGCCGCCTCCTTCATGCGCCGCCCGGTCGACCTGGCGGCGCGCTATGGCGGCGAAGAGCTGGTGCTGCTGATGCCCGACACCCATGCGGCGCAGGCGCAGCACCTGGTCGCCAGCCTTGGCAAGGCGATCGAACAGCTGATGATCCTGCACGCGGCGTCGGCGGTGGCGCCGGTGCTCACCGTCAGCGTGGGCGGCGCCACGCTGGGCGAGGAGGGCGGCGAGTCGGCCGCCGACCTGCTCGAAGCGGTCGACCTGCAGCTGTACCGCGCCAAGCACGGGGGGCGCAACCGGGTCGAGTGGCGCACGGCGGGGTAAATACGCGCGTCCCGCATGTTTGACCGCGGCGAATTTAGCGAGGATACTTTGGCCCGTCTGGCCAAGGTCACCACCTTGCGCCCTGATCCACCACAACAGGAGTTTTCCCTTGAAAAAAGCCACGCTCGTCCTGCTGGTTTCCGCCGCCGCTACCGCGACGGCCGCAGCGCCACCAAAATTCGACGTCCAGCGCCTGTCGCAGGATGTCAAAGTCCTGTCGTCCGATGAATTCGAAGGGCGCGCCCCGAACACGGCCGGCGAAGTCAAGACCGTCGACTACATCGTGGCCCAGTTCAAGGCCGCCGGCCTCAAGCCCGGCGGCGACCTGGTCAACGGCAAGCGCGGCTGGACCCAGGACGTGCCGCTGGGCCGTTTTGAAATCAAGGGTCCGCTGACGCTGTCGGTCAACGACGGCAAGAAGAGCCAGGCGCTGGTGCAGGGCGACGACATCGCCGTGCGCGCCGCGATGAACGGCGCCAAGAGCGTCGACTTCAAGAACGCGCCGCTGGTGTTCGTCGGCTACGGCGTGAGCGCGCCGGAACGCAAGTGGGACGACTTCAAGGGCATGGACCTGAAGGGCAAGCTGGCCATCGTGCTGATCAACGATCCCGACTTCGAAACCGGCAAGGGCGAGTTCGGCGGCAAGGCCATGACCTACTACGGACGCTGGACCTACAAGTACGAGGAAATGGCGCGCCGCGGCGCGCTCGGCACCATCATCGTGCACGAAACGGCGCCGGCCTCGTACGGCTGGCCGACGGTCAAGAATTCGAACACCAACGTCATGTACGACATCGTGCGCAAGGAACCGGCCAAGGCGCACGCGCCGGTGGAAGCGTGGATCCAGCGCGACCTGACGGTCGACCTGTTCAAGCGCGCCGGCCTCGATTTCGAGGCGCTCAAGAAGACGGCGCAAACGCACGCCTTCAAGCCGGTCGAACTGAAGGGCGTGACGCTGTCGGCCAGCTACGCCGTCGACGCCCAGGTCATCACGTCGAAAAACGTGGCGGCGCTGGTCGAAGGCAGCGAGCGGCCGAAGCAGTACGTGATGTACAGCGCGCACTGGGACCACCTCGGGGTCGGCCTGGCCGACGCCAAGGGCGACACCATCTACAACGGCGCGATCGACAACGCCACCGGCATCGCGGCCTTGCTGGAACTGGCGCGCGGCTACGGCAAGCAGCCGGCGCCGAAACGCAGCGTGGTGTTCCTGGCCGTGACGGCCGAAGAACGCGGCCTGCTCGGCTCCGAATACTATTCGTCCAATCCGCTGTACCCGCTCGGCTCCACCGTGGGCGTGATCAACATGGATGCGCTGGGCGTGTACGGCCCGGCGCGCAACTTCAGCACGTCCGGCAGCGCCAAGCTCGACCTGCTCGACCAGCTGGTGGCCAAGGCCAAGCGGTGGAAAGTGACGTATTCGCCGGACCCGAATCCGGAAGCGGGCCACTTCTTCCGCTCCGACCACTTCCCGTTCGCCAAGCGCGGCGTGCCGGCCATCTCGTTCGAGTCCGGTGAAGACTGGATCGACGGCGGCGTCAAGGCCGGCCAGGCCTGGAAGGAAGCCTACAACACCGACAACTACCACCAGCCGTCGGACCAGTGGAGCGCAAAGTGGACCTTCACCGGCCTGGCGCGCGACCTCGAGATCCTGTACGCGCTGGGCAGCGACCTGGCCGCCTCGACAGCCTGGCCGGGCTGGGCCAAGGATTCGGAGTTCCGCGCCAAACGCGACGAAAGCGCCGCCGAGCGCAAGTAAGCACCGGCGCCGCAGGCACACAGGCCAGTCCCGCAAGGGGCTGGTTTTTTTTCGACTGTTGGTCGTTGTTTTTTTTCTAATTCACGCGTCCGATGTGCTATCGTACGGCGCGAACCCATGCTCTAACGAAACGACAATTCCATCTCATTCACTGTATCCGCTCCCGCTCCGTGACTCCTACGCTCCCTTTGCGCCCGCGCGCCGTTGCCCGCCGCCTTTTCCTGCTGTCGCTGCTGTCGCTGCTGCTCGCCAGCGGGCCGATGGCGTATTCCACCGAAGCGGCGCTGGCGCCGGCATCCAGCGCGAGCGCGGCCGAACGCGCCTTCACGCGCGGCGACCCGCTGCCGGCCTGGGTTGACCGGATCGCCGCAGTGGCGGTGCCAGCGAGCGGCCACGCGCTGAGCATCGGCCTGGCCGACCTGCAGTTCCGCGCCGGCGACGGCAGTGCGATGTACCAGCACCGCGCGCTGACCGCGCATGAGCCGTCCAGCCTCGGGGCGCTGGGGCAGTACGACATCGAATTCCAGCCCGTCTACCAGCGCGTGCAGCTGCACCGGCTGGTGGTGCTGCGCGGGCGCGAGGCGATCGACAAGCTGGCCAGCGCCGACATCCGTTTCATGCAGCGCGAGCGCGGCCTCGAACAGGGCCTGGTCGACGGCAGCGTGACGGCGCAGATCGTCACCACCGACGTGCGGGTCGGCGACACGCTCGACATCGAATTCACCGTCAGCGGGCAGAACCCGGTGTTCGGCGGCCACTTCATGGACTCGGCGCAGTGGGACTATCCGGCGCCGGTGCAGCGGCGCCGCGTCACGGTCGACGCGCCGTCGGCGCTGCTGGTCGACTACAAGATGATGGGCGGCGGCGCCATGCCGCGCCAGAGCGCATCCGAACGCGACGGCCGGCGCCGCTTGCGTTTCGAGGCCCAGGCGCTGACGCCGGTGCTGGGCGAAGGCTATGTGCCGTCCGACCTGCACCAGTTCCGCTGGCTGCAGTTTTCCGATTTCCGCGACTGGTCCGAAGTCAATGCCTGGGCGCTCGAGCTGTTTTCGGCGCCGACCCCGGCCAGCGTGCTGGCCGGCCCGCTGCGCGCCGCGCATGCCGCCAAAACGCCCGAGGAGGCGGTGGCCAAGGTGCTCGAATTCGTCCAGAACGATATCCGCTACCTGTCGGTCTCGCTGGGCGAAAATTCGCACCGGCCGTTCCCGCCGGCGACGGTGCTCGAGCGCCGTTACGGCGACTGCAAGGACAAGACCTTGCTGGCGCTGGCGATGCTGCGCGCGCTGGGCATCGAGGCCGAGCCGGTGCTGGTGGCATCGAGCATGGTCAAGGGCCTGGACCAGATGCTGCCAAGCCCGACGCTGTTCGACCATGCGATCGTGCGCGTCACCGTGGGCGGCAAGCAGTACTACCTCGACCCGACCCGGCTCGGCCAATACGGCCAGCTCGAACGCATGGGCCAGGCGCACGAGGGGCGCCAGGTGCTGGTGGTCAGCCCGGGCACGACGGCGCTGTCGACGATTCCCGCGCAGGCGCGCGAACTGGTCACCAACGGGCGCGTCGAACGCGCCACGGTGACCGACTTCGGCAAGCCGGCCGAGTTTGTCGAAACGGTCACCATGGCCGGCGTGCGCGCCGAGTCGACCCGGGTCCAGCTGGCGCGCATGAGCAAGCCGGAGCTGCGCAAGGCGTACGAGGGCGCGCTGGTCAAGCGCTATCCGGACGCCCAGCTGGTGGGCGAGCCGCGCGTGCGCGACGACCGCCTGCGCAATACGCTGGTGATCGAAGTCCATTACAGCATTGCCTCGCTGCTGGCGCCGGGCGAGAACGGCGACGGCTGGACGCTGCGCTATTCGCCCACCAACCTGACCGAGCTGTTCGCCCCGCCCGGCAACGCGCGGCGCAGCTTCGCGCTGGAGATCCCGGCCTACCCGTATCTGTTCGACTACGACTTCCAGCTGACGCTGCCGGCCAGCGTCGACGCCGGCGAATTTTCGAACACGCGCACGCTCGACGACCCGGCCTTCCGCCTGGTGCGCAAGCTCGAATCGGGCAAGCGCACGATGCATGTGAACCTGGCGCTGGCGCTGCGCGACGACCGCGTGCAGCCCGGACGCCTGCCCCAGTACCTGAAGAATATGCAGCAATATAACGAGATGCTCGGCGGGACGCTGCACGTGCCCAGGCCGGGCACGCCTGCCCCGGCGCGCGCGGCCGCGCCGCGCAAGCTGGCGGCCGAAGCGCGCCTGGAGCAATCGTTGCTGGCGATCGGCCGCGTCATCGCGGACGCCGACGCGACCGGGCGCGACGCCAGCGCCTCGCTGTGCGAACGGGCGCAGGCGCTGGCTTACCTGGGCCGCAAGGCCGAGGCGCAAAAGGACATGCTGCGCGCGCTGCAGCTGCAGCTGCAGTCCGACACGCTGCTGCGCTGCCGCGCCGAGGTCAATTTCATCGTCGGGCGCTTGCGCGAAAGCGAGGCCGATTTCAGCCGCGCGATGGCGCGCGGCGCCGACCAGGCGCCGGTCTACCTGGGACGCGGCCTGGCCCTGTTGTACCTGAACAAGCCGGCTGCGGCGCAAGCCGATTTCCTGGCCGCGCTGGCCAAGGCGGACGACGATCCGGGGCGCATGCGCGCGGCCATCCTGCACCAGATCGCCGGCGGCGCGGCGGCGGCGCCCGTGGACGGCGCCGACCTGCCCTGGCTGCTGGCGGTGCGCGCCATGTTCGCCGGCGCGATCGAGCCCGAACACATGGTCAGCGAGGCCAGCCGCGGCCTGGTCGACGGCAATAGCGAACAGCTGGTCGAAGCCTATTTCTATGCCGGGCGCTACCACCTGGCCAAGGGCAATCCGCTCAAGGCGCGCGTGTACTTCCAGCGCGCCGTCGACAAGCGGGTGCTCGACAATCCCTACCACGTCGCCGCGCAGCATGAGCTGGCGCGCGCGCAGCCTTAACCACACCAACTGGATCGACATGAATCTGACACGCCTGATGGCTGGCCTGACCCTTGCACTGCTGGCGGCGCTGGCGCCGGCGCACGCCCAACAGGAAGCGGCGTCGCCCGCCACGGCCGAACTGGCGCCGGCCTACGCGAAAGACCTGCGCGACCTGCTCGAAGCGGTGCGCAGCTACGAGTGGCTCAGCGGTCCGCCGGCCCCTGGCGCGACGGCGACGGCGGCCGACCGCGAATTCGACAGCGCGTTCCGGCGCCAGATCACGGCCGAGGAAACCTATCGCCGGCTGGCGCCCGTGTATGCGCGTTTCATCCCGCCCAGGCAGGCCGCCGAACTGGCCAGGCTGACGCGCACGCCGGGATTTCGCAAGCGCGAGGCGCGCGGCCAGCAGGCCGGCGGCGGCTTGATCTATCCGAGCACCTTCCTGACGCCGGCCGAACTGGCCGAATTGCACCGCGTCGATGCGACGCCCGCCATCGTTGCCCTGCGCGCCAACCAGAAGAAGATCCACGCCGAGGTGAACGAGGCGGTCGGGCGCTGGGCGCACCAGTTCGACGAGCGCATGGCCGACCAGGCACACGATGTGTTGCGCAAGGTCGATGCCGACCTGGCCGCCGCGCGCGCCGCCGGGGAAGGGCGCACCATCAAGATCGGCCACGTCGCGATTCCCTACATGGACAAGGTGGTATGGATTTCCGGCAGCTCGATCATCAAGATGAGCAACGCCTACAACAAGTTCGAGGACGAGCTCAAATATGTCGGTTTCGCCGACATCCTCAAGGCCGAATATCTCGGTTCCAGGGTCAGCCTCGCCCATTCGCGCGGCGTGCTCGATCAGGTCGAAGTCTCGCTCGAGAAGCTGCTCAAGGAAATCGACCAGATCATCAAGGAGCGTGACGAGGCCTTGCGCGGCGTCGAAACGCCGCGCATGTCGAACTACCTGAAGAAGATCGAAACGGCAACCGGCGGCTCGTACGGGTACATGGTCGAATTCGGCGAAGCCTACCGCCACATGCTCGACGAGAAGCGGCGCCTGATCAATTTCGTCGGCGAGCGCCAGTCCAAGGTCCATTACGAGGACGGCTCGCTGCTGTTTTCCGACGACGCCGACCTGGTGACGGTGCGCGAGATTTTCGCCAAGCTCGAACAGGCCCGCCTCGAGGTCAACGCCGTGATCGACCGCCAGCTGAAGAAGGAAGAAGCGGCGCAGCGCCGCGGCGGCAGCGCGCCAGCGCCGGCGCCGGCCAGCGACGCCGCCGCGCGCTAGGCTTTCCAGTATTTGGCATACAGCGCCAGCTCGGGCGCCTTGACGATGTCGGCGCCGCTGACCGGGTCGGCGATGATGATCGCGTATTCGTCGGCGCTGCTGGTGTTCTGGCGCCACTGCCAGCCGGTGTAGCCGATGCCGGCCGTGTTCATCCGGCTCAAGCCGGCGTCCAGATAGAACTGGCCCGGGTCGTCGCCGCTGCGCACGCCGAACTGCTGGATGAACACGGGCACCTTGCGTGCGGCCTGCATGCTCGCCAGCGCCGCCAGGCGGCTATCGAGGCTGGCCAGGTTGTCGGCCTGGCTCTTGCCGGTGCGGATGAACAGGTTGCCGGTGTAGACGACCCGGTTGGCCCAGCGCGCGGCCGGGATATACGCTTCGTCGCACAGGTTGATGTTGTAGGCGTCGCGCGCGCCGACCAGGAACGGGGTGCGCTTGTCGCCGGCGCTGTCCTCGATGGCCGCCATCAGCTCCTGGTAGAAGGCCGACACTTCGGCGCCGTGCGACGCATCGCGCCCGGCCAGCGGCTCGGGCAGCAATTCATAGAAGGCGATCTTCGGATAGTTCTTGAGCACGCCCGCCAGGTAGACCCAGGCTTCCTTGAACACCGCGCGCTGGCTCAGGTCGGTCCAGAAATTGCGCCCGCCCGGGAAGCTGCCGCTGGCGTCGCAATACTGCGCCATGGCCGCATCCTGCAGGCCGTTCTGGCCGCAATTCGAATCGATCACCGGGATCACCCACAGGCCGGCATCGATGCACCACTGGACTTCCTTGAGGAACTGGGCCAGGTGGTCCGGCTTGAAATGGCCGGGCGCATTGTCGAGCGCGCGGCTTTCGACGTCGGCGCCGCCGTACAAGCCCCACCAGCGGATCAGCACGCGCACCACCTTGCCGCCCTGGGCGGCGATGGCGGCGGCGTCGCCGCTGCGCATCTCGCCCCAGGTGCCTTCGTTCATGCCGCGCAAGGTCAGCGCGCTGCCGTCAGGCGCCAGCATGCGCGCGCCGTCCAGCGTCAGGCGGGCCGGCAAGGGCGGCGGCGGCGGCGGGGGCGGGGGCGTGCCGGTGCTCGGCGCG
>JANYGW010000011.1 GCA_025359245.1 Massilia sp. | reverse complement strand
CGCGCACGGGAGGACGACGTGGCAACACCACAATCCGCGACTCTTTTGCAGGCGTGCCCCGGACACGATGCTACACTCGGACACGTCTCCCAGCCCAAGAAATCCCATGGTCCGAAAATTGAAGTTCGCCGCCTTGACGGCGGGCGGCATCCTCCTGGCCTTGCTGGCGATTGGCGCGCTCGTCACGGCCAGCGTCGACCCCAACGTTTACAAGGCCGACATCATCCGCCTGGTCCAGCAAAAGCACCAGCGCACCCTGACCATTCCCGGAAAAATCACGCTAACCCTGTATCCGCGCGTGGGCGCCAACCTGGGCCAGGTCACGCTGTCCGAGTCCAACGGCAAGGAAGAATTCGCCGCCATCGACAGCGCCCGCGTGTCGGTCGCGTTGCTGCCCTTGCTGCTGGAACGGGCCGTCGTGGTCGACCGCATCGACATCGAAGGCATGCGCGCAAAGGTGGTGCGCTTCGCCGACGGCAGCATGAACAGCGGCGACCTGACCGCCGGCGGCGACCCCGCCGCTGCCGCGCCACCCGGCCCCGCCGCCAAGGTCAGGCTGGCCATCGACAGCATCCGCATCAACAACGCGCGCCTGCTGTTCGACGACCGCAAGACCGGACGCACGCTCGACATCAGCCACCTGAACATCGACTCGGGCGCGATCGCGCGCGGCGTGCCGAGCCACCTGGCGCTGTCGGCCAACCTTCGCATCAGCAAGCCGGCCATCACCACCGCGATCACCGTGAACAGCAATTTCCTGCCCGACCGCGACAAGCGCCGCATCGCCTTCAGCGAACTCGAAGCCAACCTCGATATTTCGCCCAGCGACGCCAAGGTCAAACTGAATGGCCAGGTCGACGTCGACCTCGACCGCGACGAATTCGCGGCCGACCTCAAGGGCCGGCTCGACGAGAGCGTGTTCGACCTCAAGGCAGGCCTGCAAGCAGCGGCCTACCACCTGACGCTGCATATCGACAAGGTCGACCTGGGCCGCTACCAGGGCCGGCTGGTGCCCGACGCCGCGTCCGACGATCCGACGCCGCTGCAATCGGGCGACGCCTTCGACCTGTCGCCGTTGTCGATATTGCGCGCCAGCGGCGGCATCCACGTGGGCGAACTAAAAGTGGGCACCATGCACGCCACCAATGTGCGCGCGGCGCTGCGCTCGGACGGCGGCAAGTTCGTGCTGCAGCCGATCGGCGCCGACCTGTACGGCGGCAGCGGCAACGGCGCGCTGACGCTCGACTTCACGCGCAGCGCCAGCACGCCGCACATCACCTACGTGCAAAACCTCAAGGGCATCCAGGTCGGCGCGCTGCTGCACGACCTGCTCGGCAAATCGCCCATCGACGGCAGCGGCGACGTGCTGCTCGACCTCAACACCGAAGGCGCCAGCACCGCCCAGATGCGCCAGGCGCTGGCCGGCACGGCGTCGCTGCGGCTGGCCGATGGCGCCGTCAACGGCATCGACCTGGCCGCCAGGGTGATCGGCGCCAAGGCCGCCCAAGGGCTGGCCGCCAGCGGCCAGAAAACCGTGTTCGCGCAGCTCGCCGCCAGTTTCACGATTGCCAGCGGGATCGCCCACAACGCCGACCTGACGGCGCGCGCGTCGCTGTTCCATGTGGCGGGCGCGGGCGACATCGACCTGGCGCGCGAGGAGGTCGACTACACGCTGGCATGCACGCTGGCATCGACCGGGATCGCCCTGCCGGTCAGCCTGAAGGGCCCGTGGGATGCGATTGCATGGCGGGTCGACAACAAAGCCATCTCCGGCGCGGCAGTCCGGCAAAAGGCGCGCGACAAGCTCAAGTCGGCGATCCGGGGCTTGCTCAAGAAACGCTGAGATTTGCGCAAACCAGCCTCATCCGAAGAAGACATCCGCTAGCGTAGACAGTATCAACGCCAGCGGGAGTTCATCATGTTCGGAAGCACGGTACTGGAAGTGGTGGTCGGTCTGACCTTTTGCTACGCCTCGGTGGCGCTGATCGTCAGCGCGCTGCAGGAGGCGCTGGCTTCGGCGCTGCGGCTGCGCGCCAATTGCCTGCAGTCGGGCATCAAGAGCATGCTCAATGATCCCGGCTTCACCTCGCTGGCGCGGGCGCTGTACAGCCATGCGCTGGTCAATCCGCACGGCGACAGCGCCAAGCCGGCGCACATCGCACCGGACCATTTCGCCATCGCGCTGGTCGATACGATCCAGTCGATTCCGGGCAACGTGGCGCAGCTGGGACGCGATATCGACGCGCTGCACGATCCGCAGATCCGACGCGCGCTGCAAGGCATCTATCAGCGCGCCGGCGGCGACCTGGACGCGTTCCAGGCGGCGCTGGCCGGCTGGTTCGACAGCGCCATGGAAAGGGTGTCGGCGGCCTACAAGCGGCGCGCGATGATGATCAGCCTGGCGCTGTCGCTGCTGATGGCGATGCTGTTCAACATCGACAGCATCCATCTGTTCCAGTCGCTGTGGCAGCATCCGGCGCTGGCCGCGCAGATCGGGGCGGCGCCGGCGGCGCTCGACCAGCGCGTGCTCGACGCCATGTGGCAATTGCCGATCGGCTGGCAGGCATTCCCGCCGCGCATGGACGGGCAGTTTGCGGTGAACGTGGCGGGGTGGCTGTTGACGGCGTCGACGGCGCTGTTCGGGGCGCCGTTCTGGTTCAACCTGATGAAACACACGGTGGCGCTGCGCGGGGAACGCAAGGCGTGACTCGTCGTCCTCGCGAACGGGAAACGCATGCGTTTCCCGTTCGCGAGGATGACGTAATTAAGCGTTCAGCGGTGCGAGCATTAATCCGGCCGGTGCGCATCGACCAGCATGCTCGACACCGAAATATGCGGCACCTTCTCCGGCCATTCATCGCCCGGCCCGAACCAGCGCGCTTCCGAAATCTCGCTTTCGTCGACCCGGATCTCGCCATCCAGATAATCGGCGGTGAACGCGATCATCAGCGAATGGGGAAACGGCCATGACTGGCTGGAAAAATATTGCAGGTTGCCGACCCGCAGCCCGACCTCTTCGAACACTTCGCGGTGCACCGCTTCCTCGATCGACTCGCCGGCTTCCAGAAAGCCCGCCAGCGGCGTGAAGCGCTTGCTCGGCGAGGCCGTGTGCATGGCCAGCAGCACCTGATCGCCCTTGCGGATCAGCACCATCATGGCCGGCGAAATGCGCGGATACGCGACCATGCCGCACGCGGCGCACTTGAAGCAGCGCTCGCCGGCCAGCAAGGCCATCGGCTGGCCGCAGGCGCCGCAATAACGGTGCGTGCGCGCCCATTCGGCGATCTGGACCGCGCGCGCCGCCACGCCCATCACGCCATCGTCGAGCGCGCCGAACAGGCTGCGCAGGCCGCGCCACGCGTAGCCGACCGGCGCCGGCGTATCGGGTTCGCTCCAGGTGGCCTGGCAATAGCGCTCGCCCAGCAGGCCGACCGCATGCATGTCGCCGCCGAGGCCGTTCAGCTGCGCCAGCGCCGGCAGCGCCAGGTCGTCCTCGCGCACCAGCAGCGCGCTGCCCTGGAACACGAAATTGAGGGGATCGGCATGCTGCTGCGCATTGATCAGCGGAGTGAAGAACGGGGGCGTCTGAAGCATGCTGCAGCCTTTCAATATGTGCTCAAGCAATGATACCGCCTTTGCGGAACGGTCGCTGGCGCCGGCCTCCGTTCAGGAAATGGCGCCCGCGCGCTTTTCGACAGCCTCGGCCTGGGTAGTGCGCCCCGTCTTGCGGTACAGCCCCGCCAATTGCCGCAGCGCCGGCCGCAAAGCCGGATGCGCCGCGCCCAAGGCCTGCTCGCGCAGCGCCAGGCCGCGCAACAGCAAGGCCTCGGTGACGGCGTCGTGGCCCTGGCTATCGGCCATGGCGGCCAACTTGTCGATCACGTCGGCCACTGCGGGGTCTTGCGCGCCCTTCATTTTTTCAGTCAGCGTCAACGCGCGCTGGTACAGCGTTTCGGCGGCGGCGAACTTTTGCTGCAGCAGCAGTACCGATGCCAGCTTGTCGAGCGCCGTCACCGTCGCGCCGTCGTCGCGATTGGGCGCGCTGTCTTCGATGCGCAGCGCGCCCTCGAATGCGGTCTGGGCCTGCGCGTGCCTGCCTTTTTCCAGGTAGATGTCGCCGAGCGAGCGCAGCGGGAAGCTATTGAACTGCTTCTCGGCCCTGGCGAAGACTTCGGCGTGGCCGCTGTGGTCCGGTCCGGCCATGCGGCCATCTTCGACCATGACGAACAAGCGGCTGCGCGCAGCGATCAGGTCGGAGGCCAGCTTGTAATACTTGATTGCGCGCACGACATCAACCGGCGTGCCGACGCCGTTTTCATGGCACATGCCAAGCTGGTACTGGGCATTGGTGCTGCCGCCATCGGCAGCGAGCTCGAACAGCTCGAACGCCTTCTTGGGATTGCGTTCCAGCGGACCGCGCAAATACATGACGCCCAGTTCGAAGCGCGACACCATGTCGCCCTGGTCGCCGGCCAGCGCGAACCACTTGGCGGCCGCCTTCAGGTCCGGCGCAACGCCTTCGCCATTCATGTAAGCCTGGCCTAGCATGCGCTGCGCGTCCTTGTCGCCATTCTCGGCCGCCTTGGTGTACCAGGCGACGGCCTGCTTGAGGTCGATGTCGACGCCATTGCCATCGCGATAGCTCTTGCCAAGGTTTAATTGGGCAACCGAGTTGTTCTTGGCGGCTGCCTTCAAGAACCATTGATGCGCCTCGACATGGTCCTGCACGACGCCAAAGCCATGATCGTAGAGATAGCCGATGCTGTTCATGGCACTGCCCTGTTCCTGCGCGGCAGCCTTGCGCAACTGCACCATCGACTCGCGGTAATCGCGGTCCACGCCGCGTCCTTCCATCAAGGCGTAACCCAGCGCGTACTGGCCGTCGCGGCTGTCCTGCGCGGCAGCCTTGCGAAACCAGCTGACCGCCTTGGCCTCGTCCTTTGCCGCGCCGGTGTCGGTCATGTAGATCCATCCCAGATTGACCTGCGCCGGCGCATAGCCTTCGTCGGCAGCAGCGCGGTACATGCCGATGGCACTGTCCTTGTTTGCCTTGACGCCCCAGCCGTATTGATAGGCGCGGCCCAGCTCATTGGTCGCCCCCAGATGGCCGCGCTGCGACGCCCGCAGGAACCAGAAATTGGCTTTCTCGGGGTCGCGCGCAACGCCAAACCCGTAGCGGTAGCAATTGCCGAGCGCCGTCTGGGCGTCCGCGACGCCTTGATCAGCGGCCGCCAGATAGTGTTCGACGGCCTGCTTGGGATCGGCCGTGACGCCCAGGCCCTCCTCGTACATCGAGCCCAGCAGATAGTGCGCGCGCGCTTGCCCGAGTCCGGCCGCCTGGGTCAGCAGCGTCACGGCCCGCGGCAGGTCCCGGGCTGCGCCGTCGGCGGACAAGAGCATGTATCCCAGCGCCGCCATGGCGTTGGGGTCGCCGGCGGCAGCGCCTTGCTCCCACTGGACACGCGCGGCGGCCCGGTCCTTTTCCTTGTACGCATTCAAGCCCGCCTTGAACTGGCGGTCGGACGGCGCCAGGCGCTGCAATTCGCCCAGCGCCTGCTGATACAGGCCGGCGCTGCGGATGCCGCTGCCGGCAATCCACTGGAACGCCGCGCGCGCGGCCGGCACGTCGTTCTTGGCCAGGTGCGCCTGGCCGATGTAGAACCAGGCTTCGGTTACTGTGAAAGGTAGGGACTTCGGGCGCGCACCTTCTCCTCTCGCATGACGCGAGTAAGAAAATGCCGCCAGGCCCGACCCCTCGTTGTGGCGACTACATTATGCTGGTGCCGAGGCCTTGCCTGGCCACTGGCCGAT